>CACEWE010000036.1 GCA_902563055.1 uncultured Gammaproteobacteria bacterium
GTCTTGCTATAGGGTTAAACATTTGTTAGGATCCCAGGCTAGTTAAGAAAATAAAAAAAAGGAAGAAATAGTATGTCTTATAAAATATTACCAAGTATAGTGGCCACCAGCTTGGCCTTATTGAGCAGTTGTGCCTTTGCTCAAAACGATGATTTAGCAGGGCGTATTAGTGCGCTTGAGCAAAAAGTGCAGCAACAATCAAATACTTCCATGGCAGATTTATCTAAGGTTGCCGATAATGGTGGTTTTTTCATGACGGATACTAAAAATCCCTTTGATCAAATGCACTCTATTACTTTAGTGGACGATATTTTAAATAGTGCGGATGATTTTAAAAATGCGCAGCTTATTTTAGGTGGCAGTTTACAGTTAGATGCACAAAAGTATGATGTGAATGACTTAGCAGAAGGGTCAAGTAATGGAAAAAGTTTTTATACTACCAATGCTGATTTTAATACACTTGTAAATTTAAGTGATAATAGCTCTATTTTTGTGAATCTTGCTGCAGCACCGTCATCTAATACTGCTAGCGATCATGCTCCTGCGGTTAAAAAAGCCTTTTTCACTTATGGGAATTTAAAGCAATCGCCTATTTATGCCTCTATTGGTCTAGAGCATATTCCTTTCGGTCAATTTGGCGGCGGTGGCCCTTACACGGACTCTCTAATTAAAACTGCATTGCGTCCAAGTGCACAAAATGTTGCAATGATGGGCTTTGATCAAGATGGCTTAAATACCTATTTTGGTTTTTATACTACCAATACCAAGAATAATTTTAGTTACAGTATGCATTATCAGGGTACCGTTCATGGCTTAAGCTATGGCATGGGTGCGGGGTATTTACATGATGTGCGTAATATTGGTGGTGCCTTAGGAGGTGCTTATGCTTCGGCTTTAAAAGATAATGGTAGGAATGCATTGATGGAAGCCAATGCTAATATCGGTACAGATCTTGTTAGCTTAAGTGGTGAATATGTTAGAGCACGTAAGGATTCTATCAAAACCGATGGAACAAACTTATCCAAAGCGTCTGCTTATCAAGTCACACTAGACTATAACCCTGTACTATTTGGCACCGATGCCACTAGTTTTATGCTCGGTTATGGTAAAACCATGCATATGAATGGTATAGCGATGGATTTGCCAATGGATCCAGCTTCCTCTCCATCTAGTAGCAATGGTTTGAAAACTCAATATCTTGCGGCAGTGACGCAAGAAGTATACTCAAATACCTTTGCAAGCTTCGAATATGGAAGCTTAGAAAGCTATAACGATAAAAAAGGCACAACTTATACGCTTGATTTATCGATGTACTTTTAGGTCGGTGTTTACATCTGGCCCTGAGGCTTTAGTCTTGGGGCCATTGATTGGCAATGGCACAAAAAAGAGCACTGGTTAGCTCGGTGTCATACAGTGCCCGATGTGCTTTTTGATCATTATACTCAAGGCCAATGGCCTTAATTGCTAGTTTTAAAACCGTTTGGCCATAGGCTACTGCTGCAAGGGTTGCTGTATCAAAGCAGGTAAAAGGATGCAGTGGGTTGCGCTTAATGCCACAGCGCTTAGCGCCTTGATGGACAAAGTTTAAATCAAATGCGGCATTATGGCCCACTAAAACACTGCGCACACACTGATGTTCTTTTTGGTCTTTACGAATCATTTGAAAGATTTTAGTTAGCGCTTGTTTTTCCTCAAGTGCGCCTCTATTGGGGTCATGTATATCAATTTTATTAATTTTAATAGCTTCTTCAACAATGGCTTCTTCATCATAAGGATAAATGGATATACTTTGTTTATGATAGGGAACCAGTTGACCTTGATCATTGAGGGTAAGGGTAATGGCGGCAATTTCCAAAAGAGCATGATGTTCTGGGTCTAGGCCGCCCGTTTCAACATCAATAACCACAGGATAGTAGCCGCGAAAGCGATTTTTCATAGGGTGATCTGGAGTATCTTCAGTAGCCATCATGGGTTTTGATCTATCAGAGATGCTTGATTATAGCCGTCAATGCAGTCAAGTTCAAAAAGATACACCAAGACATATGGTTGAAGTTTAGCTTGGGGCTATGAAGTCTTTCGCTTTTATGCACAAACACTGGTACAATAGCGTTTTTATATTAAGGAACATATTATGTGGACACTACTTGCCATTGCTTTAGGTGGTGCTTTTGGTGCACTATCACGTTTTGGTTTGCACGAATTAGTCTATGCCATTTGTGGTCGAAATTTTCCTTACGGCACCATCGTGGTAAATGTTCTTGGGAGTTTTTTAATGGGCGTTTTGTTTATGTTATTAGTGCGCCATTTGCAAAGCCCAGGAGCCGTTCGTGGTTTGTTATTAACGGGTTTTTTAGGGGGCTTGACTACGTTTTCAACCTTTGCCCTTGATGCTTGGCAGCTTTTAGAGAGCGGTGCGTATTATCCAGGTTTAATTTATATTTTTGCTAGTGTATTGTTGTCTATTGTGGCGGTGGCTATTGGAATGTGGGTGATGCAATGCTTTTTATAAAACGCATGGGCTATGCGATAGGCCAAGCAAAAGCCCATCGTGGTGCTTTTGCAAAGCTTCATGAGCAAACAGAAAAGTCGTGTGCGTCTATTTTAGATATTGACCCAGTTGCTTTAAAAAAGTCTGGCATTAAAGCTTTAGCAATAGATTATGATGGGGTGCTAGCCGGTCACGATGCTCCAAATATGCGTCCTTATACCCAAGCATGGCTACAAAAGCTTTTAGAAATCTATCCACCAGAGCATGTTTTTATTCTGAGCAATAAGCCTTCACAGGATAGAAAGGCCTATTTTAAAAAACATTTTCCTGGAGTGGGTTTTGTACGCGGCCAGGCCAAAAAGCCGTATCCAGATGGTTTGTTATGGATAGTTGCACAATGTCAAATCGAAAAAAGTCAGCTTTTAATGATTGATGATCGCTTATTGACTGGTGTGTTGGCCGCTTTGGTTGCAAAATGTTCTTTTGTTTGGATTAAAAACCCCTACACCAATTATCATAAAAGACCATTGGTGGAAGGCATCTTCTTTTTGTTGCGTAAAATAGAGCGTGCGCTCTTATTGTAGCGCTTGTGTTTTGCGTTAAACGAGCTATGATCTAAGAGGTTTTTACAAAAGGGAGGCGCGTATGGCACATAAAGTTGCAGTGTTAGGGGCGGGACGTGTGGGTTTATTAATTGCCTATCTTTTAGCTTCAGAGTCTGATTATAAACTTATTGTCGTGGATCCATCGCCTATTAGCATTAACCCAGCTTTTAGCGATACTATTTCTCATGTTGCGCTATCGGTAGAGCAAGCCGATGAAATGCATACGCTTATTGAGCAGGAAAAAATAAGTACGCTTGTGTGTGCATTGCCGTATCAGTTAAATCTTATAGCAGCTCAGTTAGCGGATGATCATGGTTTGATTTATTTCAACTTGAGTGAAGATGTTGCCATAACCATGGCAATTAAAGCGCTAAGTGCCAACTCTAAGGCCACCTTTGTTCCACAGTGTGGTTTGGCGCCAGGCTTTATTACCATTGCAAGTTACCATTTAATGCAACAGTTTGATGCACCACAGAAAGTAGAGGCCCGTGTTGGGGCTTTGCCACAAAATAGAGATTTACCTTTGGGCTATGGCATTACTTGGTCGGAAGAGGGTTTGATTAATGAATATATTCAGGATTGCGAAATTATCCAAGGTGGCCAATTAAGCACGGCTTCGGGCTTAGATGGTTTAGAGCGCTTGGTGATAAATGAAGAGGATTATGAGGCTTTTTATACCTCCGGTGGCATCGGCTCGCTTTTAAACATGGCGCCGCCATCGGTGGAGAGTATGGATTATAAAACTTTGCGATATCCAGGTCACTGCCAGGCGATGCGTTTTTTACTGCAAAACTTAAATCTACAGGCTAAGCCAGAGTTGATGATTGCGCTTTTAAAACATGCGCTAGAGCCCACTTTAGAAGACTGCGTGATGATTGTTGCTAAAGTTACGGGAATAAAAAATCAGCAGACCCATAGTGCAGAATTTATTGGTCGATATTTGCCATATCAAAATTGGGGAGAGACCTTTACCGCATTGCAAATGACCACGGCTAGTAGCTTATGTGTGGTATTGGATTGGGTTTTATCCATGGATAGCATTCCCAAAGGTTTTTTAGTCCAAGAAGAAATTGGATTGGAGCGATTTATGCATAATCGTTTTGGTCAATATTACAATACAGAAAATCAATTTTCCAATATGAAATTAAACCAAGGAGTGTAAGATGAGTGTATTAAATCATTTTCTTGATCAAGATAGCCCTTTAAGTGGCGCCAGTGTCAATAATGAATGGTTATTTAATCAGGACCATATTTTAAACTCTTACAATCCTAGCAATGGTCAAATGATTGGCCAAGTTTTTACGGTAACGAGCGCACAACAACAGGATATGTTAGAGGCTTCTTGTAAGGCTTGGCAGAAGTGGCGCATGGTTCCTGCGCCAAAGCGGGGCGAGTTGATTCGCATATTGGGGGAACTTTTAAGAGAAAACAAAGATGCCTTAGGTTCTTTAGTAGCGATGGAAATGGGTAAATCCAAACAAGAGGGTGATGGCGAAGTTCAAGAGATGATTGATATGGCGGATTTTGCGGTGGGGCTTTCAAGAATGCTATATGGTAAAACCATGCATTCAGAGCGACCACAGCATCGTATGTATGAGCAGTGGCATCCGCTTGGGGTAACGGCGGTTATTACCGCATTTAATTTTCCTGTTGCAGTATGGGCATGGAATGCGATGTTGGCGGTGGTATGTGGCAATACGGTGATTTGGCGCCCTTCTCCAAAAACGCCACTATGTGCTGTTGCGGTACATAAGTTGTGTATTGAAGCATCGCAAAGAGTTGCAGCGCCGGGTGTGTTTTCTTTAGCAATTAGTGATGAAGTATCATTAGTGCAGGAATTGGTGCAAGATACGCGCGTTCCTTTGGTTTCTTTTACCGGGTCTTCATTTGTGGGTCGTAAAATTGCCCAGCAAGTTTCTGATCGTTTTGCCAGAAGCTTATTGGAGCTTAGTGGTAATAATGCTGCGATTATTGATGAAACAGCAGATTTGTCTCAGGCACTTATTAGCTGTGTTTTTGGCGCAATTGGCACAGCTGGACAGCGTTGTACTTCGCTGCGCCGATTGTATATTGCAAGGCCCCGCTATCATGAGGTCTTAGAAAAGCTAGAACAAGCCTATGAGCAATTAAAAGTTGGTGATCCTCTAGATACCACTAATCATATGGGTCCTGTGATTGATCAAGAAAGCGTTGCATACTTTGAAAAAGTTGTTGCCCAAGCTAAAGCGCAAGGTGGTGAAGTGGTTTTTGGGGGCAAGGTGATAGAGGGTGAAGGATATTTTGTAGAGCCAACGATTATTAAAGTCGATAGTCATTGTGAGTTATTGCAAGAAGAGCATTTTGTGCCGATCTTATTTGTAGCACCTTATGATGATTTATTTGATGCTATTGAGGCCAACAATGCGGTTAAGCATGGTTTATCTTCAGCGCTTTTTACCAAGGATCTTCAACAAAGTGAGCGTTTTTTAAGTGCAGCAGGTAGTGATTGTGGCATTGCTAATGTTAATATTGGCACCAGTGGCGCGGAAATAGGTGGCGCTTTTGGAGGTGAAAAACACACCGGTGGTGGCCGCGAGGCTGGATCTGATGCGTGGAAAGCGTATATGCGTCGTCAAACCAATACGATTAATTGGGGTAATGAGGTGCCTTTGGCTCAAGGTATTTGTTTTAGTCTAGAGGATGCCACATAGCATTTTGCTTTTTATGGGTTGACAATTTTTCCTGCCACGTTAGGGTATGTTTTTCTAGAAAACTGAAGTTATACATATGGGTTTAGATGAACAAAATTTAATATATCAGAAATTGCATCAACTTTTTGTAGTTATCATAACATGTGATCATAGAGCTTTAGACTATTGTCTTTGGCTTAATCAAAACCATATTAATTCAAGGCTCCTAGGCTTAACGCCGCTTCATATAGCTATTTTATTTGAAAACCATCATGCACGAGATAAATTGCTCCAGAGTGAGGATATCAATTTATTCCAAAAAGATAGTAATGGTTTATTGCCCATGGACTATTTTATCGAGCTTAAAAAAAAACAAAAGCCACTTGAGGAATGTAAAACACAAATTAGGCATTTATTAGGTCTGTCTCTAGGGCATGTTGATGTTGTTCCAGTAACTGATGGTTCGGCTAGTCATGATCCTTAGCCTTTTCCTCTAAGGCTTCCCAGCGCGCAAGCTTGGCCTCTAAGTTTTGGTCGATATGCTCCAGTTCTTGCTGGGTTTTTAAAATGGTTTGTTGGTCTTGTTTAAAAAAGTCTGCCTCGGCCATTGCTTGGTGTAATTGTTCTTGCTGCTGCTCTAATTGTGTGATTTGATCAGGAATGGCTTCTAATTCATGTTGTTCAACAAAGCTTAAGCCTGCTTTAGCACTTTTTTTACTTTGGGTTTTTTCTTCCCCTGCTTTGGTTTTGTTCGCTTTTTTATGTGATGATGGCATTTGTGGTGTTTTTCTTTGGCGCATATAGTCATTATACGCACCAACGTATTCCTCTACTTGGCCGTCTTTTTCCATTACGATCATCCGCTTAACTACATGGTTTAAAAGTTCCCTGTCGTGGCTTATGACAATAAGCGTACCTTGGTAGTCTTTGAGGGTTTGTTCTAATACTTCAATAGTTTCAAGATCTAAATCGTTACTGGGTTCATCAAGAATAAGGAAGTTTGCGGCAATGGTGAATAATTTAGCAAGCATTAAGCGATTGCGCTCACCACCAGAGAGGGTTTTGACTAAGGCATTACTTTTTTCCTGGCTAAATAAAAATCCTTTTAAATAGCCTATCACGTGGCGTTCTTGGCCATTAATAACGACCAAGTCGCTGCCATCGGCAACGTTATCGCGAACACTTTTTTCTGGATTGAGTTGATCGCGCAGTTGATCAAAATAGGCAGTTTTTAATTCGGTGCCATATTTAATGCTACCTTGTTGCAGTTCAAGCTTACCCAGAAGCAGGCGCACAAGCGTAGTTTTTCCGCTGCCGTTAGGACCAATAACACCAATTTTATCACCACGATGAATTTTAGTAGAAAAATCGTCCACAATTTTTTTATTTTCAAATTGGTAGGAAAGATGGCGGGCGTCAATAATTTTTTTGCCTGATAAAGGCGCACTTTGTGCTTGAAAAAAGGCACCTTTAGCTCGCTTTTGTCTAGCTGCGGCCTCATTGCGCATCGCTTTAAGCGCTCTTACACGCCCTTCATTACGCGTACCTCTGGCTTTAACCCCTTTGCGGATCCAAGCTTCTTCGTCCTCTAGGCGTTTATCAAAAAGGGCTTGTTCTGTTTTTTCAATCTCTAAAAGTTCTTGCTTTTGTGTGACATAATCGTTAAAACCACATTCAAATCGGCGAATTTGACCGCGGTCTAGCTCAATAATTGATTGGCTGATGGTATTTAAAAAGCGTCGATCATGGCTGATTACTAAAAAGGCAAAACTTTGTTTTTTTAAAAAGCGCTCCAGCCAGCTTATAGAGGGTAAATCTAGATGGTTGCTTGGCTCATCAAGCAAAAGTAAGTCTGGTTCATCAATAATAGCGCATGCTAAAAGCACCCGACGTTTTAGGCCGCCAGAGAGGTTTTCAAATAAGGCATCTGGATCAAGATTCATGTCCATAAGGATTTTTTCTGCCTGATTTTTGCGTTGCCATATTTCACCATGGGTGGATGCATTTTGGACCACTTCAATACTGGGTCCAGAAATATCATTTGGAATATCTTGGGCTAGGCTGGTGACTTTGATACCTGATTGGTAAATCACTTCGCCATCATCTGGTTCAATGGTTTTAGAAATAATTTTAAACAGGCTGGACTTTCCGGTACCATTTACTCCAACAAGCGCAGCATGTTGGCCCCTTTCAATAATCATGTGGATATGATCTGCAATTATTCTTGGTCCAAAATTAAGCGAAACGTCTTTAAGGTGTATCATAATTTATCATTTTCTTGGTGTTGTTGTTTAAGTTTAATATAGTGAGAAATGCTATAGTCAAAATAATCTCGTTCTTGTTGATTTAATTTGCGAACTTGTTTGACGGGGCTTCCTACATAAAGATAGCCTGACTCCAAGCGCTTTCCTGGAGGCACCAGAGAGCCTGCCCCAACAATCACTTCCGGTTCGACCACTGCGCCGTCCAAGACAACTGCATGCATGCCAATTAAAGTGCGCTGCATAATCTTTGCGCCATGTAAGGTTGCATGATGGCCAATGGTTACGTCATTTTCTACGCATAGCGCAAACCCATCTGGATAAAAAGGACTTTTCCCAGTAGTGTGTAATACGCTGCCGTCTTGAATATTCGATCGCGCCCCTATGGTGATACCAAGTAAATCACCACGCAATACACATGTTGGCCAAATAGAGACCTCTTTTTCAAGGATCACATCGCCAATAACTACCGCGCTTTCATCTACCCAGGCGGAGGTGGCAATGACTGGGGTTTTATTATTAAACGCTCTAATGGCCATCATATACTCCTTCTGTTTGCCAAATGGTATTTTGTTGTGAAGCATTGTTATGGTAAGTTCGGGCAATGCGCAGGGAGAGCTGGGTTAAGAGGCGATGCGGCACGGTATTGCATTGTAGGGCACACTGCTCCAAAGAAAGATGCTTGCCCCATAGTTCAGCAGTTTCACCTATGTGAACCTGTTCTAGGTGATCAATATCTATGGTAATCATATCCATTGCTACCTTGCCCAAAATTTTACAGGGTTGTCCTTGAAGATAGACAACCGCATTATTTTTGATTTCACGCGGATAGCCATCACCATAACCAATAGCCACGACGGCAACTTTTTGATCTTTTTTTACCGTGTAACAGCTGCCATAGCCAATAGCATCGCCTTTTTTAAGTTTTTTAATGGCAATAATATGGCTACTTAAGGTGCTCAGTGGCAAAACGTTCCAGTCGGGTGCAGATTCAGTGCTCACTGAAGAGGCGCCATAAAGCATCAGTCCAGGGCGTACAACATCAAAGTGACTTGCCCGGTGATGCATAATCGCCATAGAGTTGGCCATGGATCTTAAGCCTTTAAGCCCTGTTGTTGTATTGTTAAAGCAGGTGATTTGGCTTTGGATGCTTTCCTTACTTGGGTCCAGTGCTGCAAAATGGCTAAAATGCCCTAAAAGATCTACTTTATTGGGTAAAAGTGATAGTTTTTGATAGATTTTTTTATATTCAGATGCTTCAAAGCCCAATCGATGCATGCCGCTATCTAGTTTAAGCCAAACCGGAATGCTTGCTTCTTGGGGGATTTTGCTTATCATGTCTACTTGCCAAGGATCATGCAGTACGACTTCTATATTATTTTGGCGAATAAAATCCAGCTGGTCTTGGTGATGGAAGCCAGAGAGCAGGACAATGGGGAGTGTAATGTTGTTTTGGCGTAGTTCATAGGCTTCCTCAACACAGGCTACTGCTAAGCGTGGAACCGATAGCTCTTGCATGGCTTGGGCCATGCGAATAAGACCGTGGCCATAAGCATTGGCTTTAATGACGGCCATGATACTTGCCTGAGGTGCTTGTTTATTTATTTGACGGATATTATGGGCTAAGTTTGCTAAGGATACCTTAAGTTTTGCAGACATAATAACAGCGCCCTTGTTAACATTACCCTGATTATAAAGCAAATAACAAAGATGCCCTAGAGGGGTGAGAGCAGATATTGGGTTTATATTGTAAGTCAACTGCATACCAAGGAGTGTTTTCTTGAACTAGTGTATAAGATCCATTATGATCAAATGCTACAGTTATGTTTCTTAAGGGGGAGAAATGGATAGTCCAGTACAGCGTATATTAGACACTAAGGAAAACAACCTATTTTTTATTGCACCATCTGATTCGGTTTTAAAAGCCGTGCAGCACTTATTCAACAACAAAGTAGGGGCATTACTCGTGATGGAGGATCAAGAGTTGGTGGGCATACTTTCTGAGCGCGATATTATTAATCAAGTTGTCTTGAGTCAAGCCAGTGCCGATAGTACTCTCGTAAAGGACGTACTTCAAAATGAGCTTATAAGCATTGATCCAGCTACAACGGTTCAAGAAGCCATGATGATTATGACTGAAAAAAGAGTCCGTCATATACCGGTTGTTGATAATGGCGATCTTGTTGGGATGATTTCTATTGGTGATGTAACCAAGTGGGCCACAGAGCGTTGTAGTCAAAAGGCGAGAGAGCTTGAAGATGTTATTCACTACATAGAAGGCGATAGCGATCACTAGAGTAGGGGTTAAAATATATTTTTAATATAAAATACTATGCTTGAAAAAAAATATCATCCATATAGAATGATTTAATAAATAAAGTAAATGTCTAACATGAGGGGGCGTTGTGACAGATATAAAAAAACCAGTAGAGGTGGCTGTATCTAAGATTCCAAGTGAGCCAGCGGTGGAAGATTTACAAGAAATTGGATTAGTAGATGCTTCTGATACAGATGATGCATTTTTTGAAGGATTAACGGCGCCGGCATCAAATAAAAGTGAGCCTTGTGATTTTTCAGATATAACCAATTTATATTTGCGCAGCTTGTCGCACCCTTTGTTAACGCCTGAGGATGAGAAAAAACTTTCTGAAAAAGTACAAAAAGGCGATAAACGTGCCTTTGACCATATGGTAGAGGCTAATTTACGTTTAGTAGTTCGGATGGCAAAAAAGTATTTATACCAGGGATTAAGTTTATTAGACTTAGTGGCTGAGGGTAATATTGGCTTGATGCGTGCAGTGGAGAAATTTAATCCTGAGCTAGGTTTTCGTTTTTCTACTTATGCAACGTGGTGGATAAAGCAAAGTATTGAGCGTGGTATCTTAAATCAGGGCCGGACCATTCGGGTACCGATCCATGTTTTAAAAGAACTACATACCTGTGTGCGTCATATGAATGAATTACAAAAAACCACAGGGGTGCGACCAAGTATTGAAGAATTGGCAGAGCATATGGATAAGACACCTGAGGAGATTAAGAAGGTTTTAAATGCCTCGAAAATGATGGATTCTTTAGATGATACTTTTGATGATTCAACCCGGTCTATGCTCGATACCTTAGCAAGTGAACAGGAGCAATCTCCAGATGATAATGTCTTGCAAGTAAATTTAGCCAAGCATCTTTACACTTGGTTTGATCAGCTTAACGATAATGAACGCACCGTGTTATCGATGCGGTTTGGTTTGGGTGGTCATGAAGTGCATACTTTAGAGAGTATCGGCGAACAGGTGAATTTAACCAGAGAGCGGGTGCGGCAAATTCAAATGGAGGCCTTAGAAAAACTCAATGCCTTTGCTAGTGAAGAAAATATAGAAAATGTTGAAGCGCTGCTTGAAGAATAGTACAATGCCTTGTTCATTGTGTAGAGAAAGGCGTTGCGATAAGTGAAAAGACTAAGTGGTTATCTATTAATAGCTTGTGGCTTTGTTCATACGGTTTTTGGGATTGTATCTGGGTGGGTTCAATTCAAAATGATGGTTTTAAATGGTCTATATAATGCCTTGGGTAGGCTGTCACAGCAGGCCTGTATGCAAGATATAGATTGTGCTACGCTCAATGGCGTTTGGTGGTTTGTCGGGCTTGGTTTATTGCTGATAATCATTGGTTGTTTTTGTGCCTGGGTAGAGCGTAGTTTAGAGCAAAGTGTGCCACAGTTTTTATCATGGTTGATAGTGCTTTTTGGTGCAGTGAATACGTTTTTAATTCCAGCATCTGGCTTTGGCTTCATAATAGCTATTGGTATTTATATGGTGATCATTTCTGGTAAAGACATTTCCAGGCGATAAGTTAATAGAAGTTCTCACATCAAATATACAATGTATTTAGACATGATGATCTGTTGAAAGAGCTTATCATGAAATAGTATCAGAAGATAATTTTTCTTTTATGCTGCAGTGGCCATCTTATCCTCATTGTGTTGTGTACCGTGTTTGTCAATGACTAACACTAAGCGATGTGTGAGATACATAAGGATTTGTTTTCCTTGAGAAGTGGTGGTATATCTTGAACGATATTGTTGAACTTCTTGTTTGCTTTCCCAAATTACTGGAACATTGTTTACGTTTCCAGCCAATGTCATTGCAGCTAAACGGCGATGATCTAGTGTCCAGATGCGATGTTGCTGATCTTGCCATATTTCTAATTTTGGAAGTTGGCTGATCAAAAGAGAATGATCTTTTAATTTATGAGCAGTGGTTATAACATCATATTTTGACTGCGTAAAGACACCCCAGATAGAGTTTTGCATAAAGTGTATAGCATTTATAGGTACTGTTTTGGGCTCAGGCTTACTAGGCGTTTGGTATCTAGGAAATGGCTTGCTTACAATGCGCTTTTGGTCCTGATTAAAAAAATCCTCACTAATCACCTTCATTTTTGTATAGTTCAGTCCTTGAAGTATTTTTTTGAAGTGTTTTTGTATTGCAGGACTGCTTTGTTGGCTGTTGATGTATTTTGTAAAAAATTGATGTTGATTTAGATAGTTGGTGGATGTTGAGTTGCAACTACAAAGCGTGCACAAAACGAATAGACTTGAGAGAATTAATTGTAGATATTTGCTCGTTGTAGGCCTCATAAAATTTTTCAAAATGGTGCGTTTCTTAAGATAAAAGCAAGAACATTATTTATAATATTTCATTATTTGTAAAGCCAAGTATAAGCTTGCCACAACGCTCTTGCATGGCAATTGGCTTCTATGCTACAGTAGGCCTTTGTTCTTGCTTGCTATGCTTAAGATGGAAGATCCAAATTTATCCACCCGCTCTAAAGCGATTTTAAAATCACTCGTCGAATTATATATTGCTCATGGCCTACCAGTGGGATCTAAAACGATTGCTAATTTGCCCAATATTCAAGGCAGTTCTGCAACCATTAGAAATGCCATGGCGGATTTAGAAAAATCAGGTATGATTCATGCCCCACACACTTCTGCAGGCCGGGTTCCGACTAAAAAAGGCTATCAATTTTTTGCCAATAGTTTACTAACGGTTGCGCCTTTAGAAGACTCTGTGATTGAAAGTATCCAAGAGGAAATGGATCCGGGCGCCTCCACTCAGCAAATTGTGGCTAAGGCTAATGCGGCGCTTTCTTCTTTTACTAAGCTTGCCGGTATTGTCACCACTCCAAAGCAAAACCATTTAAATTTAACCCACTTTGAGTTAGTTCGTATTTCTTCAGAACGTATTTTAGTAATCATGGTTTATGATAATGGTGATGTTCAAAATCGTATTATTTTATGCTCAGAGCGCTTTTCGCAAAGGGATCTAGAGCAAGCTAGTACTTTTTTAACCCAATTGGCGCAAGGTAAAACCCTTGAGGCACTCAGATACGCCTTCATTGAGCAGTTAGAATCGCAGCGGGCGGATATTGATCAAAAAATGCGTGGTTTTATTGAAATGGCGGCAAGTACAGTTGATAAAATCCCAAAACAACCTGATTATATCGTCTCGGGTAAGTCACATTTAGTTGACCAGCTCAATGATGAGGGGGTATTGAGTTTAAAACAGCTGTTTGATACGTTTAATCAAAAACAAACCATGTTAAACCTATTGGATCAGTGTATGCAAAGTGACGGAGTGCATATTTATCTAGGCGCAGCTTCTGATTATGCACCGCTAGGAGATTTTGGTTTAATTACCAGTCCATATCAGCTTGATGATAACACAGTAGGACTTATTGGGGTTATTGGTCCAAGTAGAATGGCCTATGAACGGGTGGTACCTTTAGTAGATATGACTTCAAAGATATTATCTATGACGCTAGAGAAGAATAATTGATCAATTATTTATATTAAGCTGGTTATTTTTATGTAGTTAGATTACTATGCCTTAGATTATTTTTTGGGATGGGGGAAATCATGGATATTTCTGGTGTTAGTGTAAGTTCGATTGTTTTGGTTTTGGTTGTGATAGTGGTGCTTTTTGGTACAAAACGCCTAAAAAAAATGAGCTCAGCTGAAATAGAAACTTCAAGCTCTTCAAAAAAAACCAAATAGAGAAGTGTGGTTTATTTTAAAAGATTGTTGTGCTCATATATGACATTTCTTTATTTTTTCTTAGTTTGGAGCCCAGGCTATATAAGGTAATCTACAGATGCTCATATCCTCATCACAGGGAGTTCCAAGGTAGACACATGCCTGAGCAACCTTGCTATAAACTCCTTCGTGTATGTTTGGGTCATGTAGCGCATCATCTTTTTTTCGATCGGCAATAATTTTTTCAGTCGATTGTACAACGACAGCAGCAACAGGGGTTTTTTCATCAGGAATAGATGTCATGAACACCCATAAGCCTTCTCTCTCGTCAGGTTAACTGTAGCGAAAGTCGCTTTTTTGTATTTGGCTTAATGGTGGGCATTGAGAATCAGACATTGCAAATATCTCAAAGTATTTTTCCTTGTTGTTCATTCTCTAAAGTTTGTTTGCAATAATGCAGGAGCGTAAACGAAATTTATAGCATCAACAAACTTTTTTAGAGTCTTATCTGTCATGTTTTGCTTGGGGCTTGTTAGACATTTTTAGTATTGTAGAGTAATTCTAATTCTAATTCTTTATTTATTTTATTTTATTTTAGATTGTGTTAATATATATGCAATGTAATTTTTATATCAATGCTGCATTTTTAATTTTAACATAAGGTTTGAACATAAGGTTTGTTTTTGTGATCAAAAAAAAAACAGCAAGCAAAAAAAAAGCCGCAGTGTAGCGGCTTTTTTACATCGATTTGCTTTATATTACAAAGCTTAGAACCATGCTGTGAGATCAAATGTGAATGCATTCCATTTTTGCTCAAGTGAAGTATTAATTTTCTTCTGCGCAAGCTCAACACCAACATCTGCATGTGCATTAAGAGCATAGGAAGAAGATAAAACCCATTGTGTTTCTTTACCACCAGCATCTTTTGCACCATTATCATCTGTACTATAAGAAAGTGCAGCATTAACACCAGTATCTGCGATGTTACTGTACGCACCACCAAGATTCCAAGCAGATGCTTTTTTATCAAATAAAGTGTCGTCAATCTTTTTACCAGCTTGGAAATAATTGCCACTGAAGGCAAAATCAGTATTAGGTACAGCGTAGTTAAAGTTCACCGTCAATCCACCAATTTTTCCCTTAGTACTAGTTTCAGCAACGTGATTCATCACGCCAGCACCTACAGTCAAACCATCAGTTAAACCACTGTAGCTTGTGTTAAAGGCCCAGTTTTGCATGCCTGTTTGATTAGCCCAAGTAGCACTTGAGGTGATTTTATCCTGAGTATTATAAACAGTTGCGACCATAGTAAGACCATCAACCAAGGTATCACTACCAATACCAAAACCGTTAACAGCAGGATTTGATGGACGACCAAGATCAGAGCTTAAGTAGTTTACAGAGCTGTAATCACCAAAAGCTAAATCTTTTTTACCAGCAAAGGCATAGAATTGATCATTCATATTCCATACACCATAAGCTTGATCTACTTTAAATGACTGTCCATTTATAGTACGTGTGTTACCGGCTTCCGTGCTAGAAAACGGGTTGCTCTTAACATCAGCTTTAGAAGTAATAACAAGTGTAACATCATTACCGATACGACCAACCATGCCCATTGAAGCCGCATCAAAACCAAGGTCTTTGCTGGTGACATTATCAGTTGAACCTGATTTATAAGTAGCTTTTTGATAACCAAGTGCAACATATCCACCAAGACTTAAAGTATTGGCATCCATTTTAGCATTTTTAACATTTGCTGATTGGTCAATTGAAGACGCACCGTTAAGTAAGTCATAGCTCAAAGCAGAGTTTAACGTTACAGCACCACCGGACATTGAATTGATTTGACTTTCAAGCG
>CACEWE010000037.1 GCA_902563055.1 uncultured Gammaproteobacteria bacterium
AGTATAGACTTGTATGATCGAAAACAAGTAAACTGATGTGCTATTAATTTATCTTGGTACCACACCCTATGCCAGGGGGTAGCATGATTATGATTCTATAAGAATTGCATTTTAATCGTTGTGCACTATAAATAGCTTTTGTTAGTAGATTTTGAACAATATTGTGCTTTGCGGTTCCATCGTTAGTTCGATCATAGGAAAATTTTTTTGCTATATGTGCTTTCAAATATTCATAGGTTTTTGCTTTATCTAAACGGTAACAGGCGATTTCAATCATGTGCTTTTGTTTTTTTTAGCATAGCATTATGTAGCAGCTTGTTGCTCGGCAAGTACTTCTTTAAAAACTTTCATGGCATTGATAACCTTAGGCATGCCGACATATATAATCAGTTGTAATATGGTTTGCTCTATTTGTATTAGGGGTGCATCCGTCATGTAAAGCAGCTTCGATATGCAGTCCACGAGATCTCAGGTCTCATAAACCATCAATGGATTGTTTATCATATCCTAGTTAATGATCGCCTTTTTGCTTATCATGATCATTTTGCTGTTTGAGCAATTGATAGTAAGAGCCTTTTTTTGCTAGTAAGGCTTGATGGGTGCCTTGTTCTACGATACGGCCATGGTCTAATACAATAATATTATCTGCATGTTTGATGGTAGAGAGGCGATGAGCAATGATAAGGGTGGTGTGTTGTTGGCAAATACGTTCTAAGCACTGTTGTATTTTCTTTTCGGTCTTAAGATCCAGTGCCGAAGTGGCTTCATCAAATACCATTATTTTAGGATTTCTAGTGAGCATACGCGCAATGGCAAGGCGCTGTCTTTCGCCGCCTGAAAGTTTGAGTCCTCGCTCCCCAACTATGGTATCTAAGCCATCAGGCAAGCTATGAATAAGCGCGTCTAATTCTACTTGCTCAATAATGGGGTGTAAATCAAGTTTTCTATTGATGTCTGGGTAGAGAATATTATGGGCGATGGTGTCGTTAAACATTACCGTATCTTGTGGAACCATAGCAATGGTGTTTCGAAGCGATTTGAGGGTGAGGTTTAAAATATCTTGTTGATCAATTTTAATGCTGCCATGCTCAATATCATAAAGACGAAACAGTAATTTTGAAATGGTAGATTTCCCTGAGCCACTGGCTCCAACTATAGCGGTGGTGGTGCCTGGTTCAATGCAAAAACTTAGATTATCTAAAATAGTATTTTCTTTATTGTACCCAAAACGAACCTTATCAAAGCTAATCTTTCCCCCTTGGAAGTTGAGGGATTTGGCATTATCAGTATCATATATTTCGATGGGCTCTTGTAAGAGTTCAAATGCACTTTCAAGGTGGGTTAGCTGCATTTTTGTTTCTCGGTATCGATAGCCTATGGTACTTAAAGGTCCCACAAACATCAGCATAAAGGCATTAATCATGACAAAATCACTCACATGTATATGATGGTTTAAAACCGCATAACCAGACATGGATATGAGAATAATAACGGCAAAGCCAATAATGGTATTTTGAATGAGATGTACTTTGGCATCACTCATCATACTGGCAATATCGGCTTGTTCCTTTTGATTGAGTAAGTGTCTTGCTTTTTCAATTTCATGTTCTTCGGTGCCAAAATACTTAACCGTTTCGGCATTTAAAATGCTATCGACCATAAAGGCATTGGCTTGTCCATCGGCGGTATTTTGCTTTTGTCTACTTAAGACGATATTTTCTGCACTTTTTACACTTAAGAGGATATAACACAACAGCATTATTAATAAGACTGCGCAATAGGAAAACCCATAAAAATAGCCAAGTAGCAGGCTTGCACAGAGCACTTGGAGTATAATAGGAATGAGTTCTTGGGCAATAGCCATAGTAAAGAAGGCAATGGCAAAGCGCGTTCTGTCTAGGATGTCGGCAATTTTTCCAGATTTTTTATCATGATGAAAGCGCATTGAAAGCTCTTGTAAGTGGATAAAGACATCTAAACACAATTTATGAATGATATTGGCAATCATAGGAAATCCTGCTTGGTGTCTGAGTCGATCTATAATTTTGCTAAACATCCAAGCAAGGGCATAGAGTATGATGATCCAAATGGGCATCATAAATAATGGAGCCTGAGGGTTTTCTAGTGCCATCAGCGCGTATTTTAGGAGCAAAGGAACACACATGAGCATGCTTGTGGTCATTAGCGTTGCCAGTACAAAGATTAAGAATTTAGTTTTTTGCAATCGTGATTGCTTGCTCCAAATATAGGGCCATAACAATAAGAAAATATTTTTATTTTTTTTCATGCTGGGCTCTCCATAGTTTTGCATAATGGCCATTGTCTTTAAGGAGTTGTTGATGGGTTCCTTGTTCTACTATGGTTCCTTTATCTAAGACGATAATACGGTCAACTTGCTCAATGCTTGAGAGGCGATGGGCAATAATAATAGTAGTTTTATCTTGGTTTTTCTCAAAAATACTTTGTTGGATTATTTTTTCAGTTTTGGTGTCAAGGCTAGAAGTGGCCTCATCAAAGACAATAATTTTGGTTTGTTTGAGCAATGCTCTGGCAATAGCAATTCTTTGTTTTTCTCCTCCTGATACTTTTAAGCCTCGCTCTCCAACGATGGTTTGAAGACCTTCGGGTAGACGCTTGATTAAATGCTCTAATTGTACGGTTTTAATCATTGCATTAAGCGTCTTGGCACTGATGTTTTTGCTGCCATAGCGAATATTTTCTTCAATCGTGGTATTAAGCAGAACAATATCTTGTGGCACAAAGGCAATTTGGCTTCTTAATGATGCTTTGGTGACGGTTTTAATATTTTGATTATCGATCATAATGCTGCCATCATCTAGATCATAGAAGCGAAATAAGAGTCTTGTAATGGTTGATTTACCAGAACCGCTGGCACCGACAATGGCGACGGTTGATTGTGCTTTGATATCTAAATTCAGTTGGTGGATGATTGGGGCATTTTTATGATTATAGCCAAAACTAACCGCATTAAAAGTGATGTTGCCGTGTTGAACAGAAAGATCTGGTGCATTTGGCTGATCTTCTATAGTTTGTGATTGATTAAGCAAGGATATGGAGTGGGATAGGTCTCCAGCATGTGAAACAACATTTCTAATATGCCCTGTAACTACTTCAAGAGCATTAAAAAGCATGATTAAGTAACTATTGACTAAAACAAAATCGCCAATGAGCAAGGTGCCAGCAAGAACGTCTTTTGCAACGATAAAACTTATAATTAAGAGGCTTGTTCCAAGTAGTAAGGCCTGCATAGTCGTTGCGAGGGTGCCAGCCCAAAATACTTTGAGAATAGCATTTTCTCTATTTTTTAAAAGGGTATTGATATAAGCAGATTCATGCGCTTTGGCATAAAGTAATTTAATACTTTCGCTATTTAATAAACTATCTATGGTGCGCTTTTCAACCATGGCATCTATTTCTTGATAATGATCATCCGCTTTTTTAAAAACCTTAAGCACCAGGAAATTAATGATGCCATAGCTTATTAAGGTTGCGAGCATAATCAGGCTTATTTGCAGGCCTACAAAGTTCCATAAGATTATAAAGGCTATTGCTATCTCAATAAAAACTGGACTAATTCTAAATAGAAGATTGCTTGTAATCATAGCAATTGCTCTTTGTGATTTGGTGATAGCACTGGCAATTTTTCCGGTTTCTCTATCAAGGTGAAATTGCAAACTTTGCTTATGGATATGCTCAAATACCGCAAGGGAGTATTTTGAAATAGCTGCTGAGCCAGGCTTAAAAAAAAGTATCTCTCTTATTTTTACAAACCACTGTGCAAAAAGCCAACACAGCAGGTAGGCAATTAATAATAGGATTGCAAGGGAAAATGGTTGTCCGTAATGCTTGGAAAGTGTATTAACAATCATGCTAAAGAGTATGGGTATGCTAAGATTTAATGCCATAGTTATGATGATGCATAAAAAACTTGCAAGCACCAATTGTTTCATTTTTTGGGGTTGCTTATTCCAAATGTAGGGCCAAATTTTTCTAATACTTTGAGAAAGAGATGCCATCCATTGGTCCTTGTGTAAATGTGATATTTATATTATACAGTTTATTCTAGTTTATGGTTTCGTCTAGGTCAAAAAATATTTTATCATACAGGGATGCAAAACTCACAACCTTAAGGGCTTAAGCTTACATAAATGCTCATAATCTTATTGTAGGATTTTCATAATAATGGGATCTGATAAATGATGTTGAGTACGGGCTTTTTCCCAATTTGCTTTGAAAGTCATCTTATCCTTATTTTGATAGCGTGTCTTTTAGCGTGGATGCTATATAAAGTCTCTTGGTGCTACACTGATTCTATCTTAGTCTGGGAAGCTTGTTAAGTTTATTAGTGCAGGTTCTGGTGAAATCATCATGGAATTATTTGTAAAACGCATGATGGTGCCCATGAAGTAAGCTGTTTTATTAGATTGTTAGGGTCTGATGGGATACACTGATAAAAGTACATTTAGGATTTAGGGCATGGTGGAAAAGTTACCGCGTATTATTATTCTAGGATGGTCTGGTGGAAATGGAGCATATAAATAAAGTGAATTCAGATATGAAAGCTGAGGTAGGGATGACTCGTAATATTAAATTTGAAAAAGCAACGACTGCGTATAAAGAAATAATTTTTTCATGGTTAGCAGAGACTCATGTACAGGAGTTCTGGGATAATACTCAGGGGCACAAAGATGATATCTTAAATTTTATGGGCGGTAGAAAAGAACCATCAAATTATTGTGATGGTAAATACATTTATTGGATTGCATTAGATTCTGGAAAACCATACGCAATGCTTATGACAATTTGCGAGACAATCAAGGATGATATTGGTGCATTAAAGCTATCCCACTTATCTAAAACAGGCCATACTTACGGCTTAGATTATATGATTGGTAGCATCGAGCATATCGGCAAAGGGTATGGTGCTCAAACATTAATTGAATTTATTGATTTTTTCAGAGATTCATTTGATAAAAAGGCAGATACATTTTTAATTGACCCCGCAAGTGATAATCCTAGAGCTAAGCGAGTATATGAAAAAGCAGGTTTTAAGCATATTGCTGATTTCGTCATGGGTGGTGATTGCAGTGGTAGTGGTAAGCCGCATCATTTGTTAATAAAGAAATTGTCACCTGCTGTGACCATAGAACCTGCTAGTATGAGTGATTATCTATTGATCCAAAACATGGCCAGGTTTTACGAATATGACTTATCTAAAGCGTGTGGGCATATTTTAAATAATTGTTGCTTGCCAAAAGGTGGACTATTTGAAAGCTTTGATTTTAAACATTACTTTGAAGAGCGCACGCGTAAAGTATATCTGCTAAAGGTATACGACGATGTGGCTGGATTTATTTTGCTTAATCAAGCGGTAACTTACAAAGATTCAGATTGGAATATAGGAGAGTTTTTTGTACTTGGTCAATACCAAGGGCATGGCGTGGGCAAAATGGCTGCTGAAAAAATTTGGCAAATGCATCCTGGTAAGTGGGAATTATCGGTAATACCTGAAAACATCGCAGCACTTAAATTTTGGGAAAATACTATTGGCAAATTCACTGCTGATGTTTTTAAAAAAGAAACAAAGCTAATTGATTTTGACAAAGATCAAGCAAAAAGAATTGTTTTTAGTTTTGATAGCGAAGTTGGCGATTTAGAGCAAGAATTGAATATCTCACTCGAACTCGCAAAAAAACTAATAGCCACGGGGTTTCCTGAATATGCGAATTTGGACGTTACCGAAATTGAGCAACAAGGCCACGATAACAGAACGTATCGGATTGGCAATGATATGCTTATTCGTATGCCAACAGCTGAAAGTTACGCTCTTAAGGTACCTAAAGAACAAGAACTGTTGCCAAAATTAGCAAAGCATTTAAGTGTCGCAATTCCTGCTCCTATAAAAATGGGCAAACCATCTGAGAATTACCCTTATCCATTTTCTATTTATAAATGGCTTGATGGTCGAAGTGCTAATCATGTAACTCTTGATGAACAATCATTAGAAAACCTAGCTTTTGAGCTAGCAAAGTTTTTAAAAGAGTTGCAAGCCATTACTGATGCAGAAGGCCCTGGTCCTGGTCAACACAATTGGTGGCGAGGAGATCATGTTAGTGTTTACGATTCAGGTGCGCGCGAACAAATTGCTAAATTAGCAGGTATTATAGATAGTAACAGTGCTGTAGAACTTTGGGAAAGAGCCTGCGGGACTAAATGGAATAACACACCTGTTTGGATCCATGGTGATTTTGCTATTGGTAATATACTCATCAAAGATAATAAATTATCAGGTATCATAGATTTTGGTGGTACTGCTATGGGTGATCCTGCTTGCGATCTTGTCATTGCTTGGACTTACTTAAGCGGTAAAGCACGCGATATTTTTGTATCTGAAATGGGCCTAGATGATGATACATGGCTTAGAGCGCGAGCCTGGGTGCTGTGGAAGGCGACATTTGAACTTTGTAATATCACAGATAAAAATAGCTCAGAGGCTTTGTTTCAGAAAAGGATTATTGGGGAGGTAATAAGTGAGTAAGATAATTTTATTAAATGGCGCTGGTTCTAGCAGTAAGACCTCTATCGCGAGAAGCATACAGTATTTAAGCAATGAACAGTGGCTCACCTTTGGCGTTAATACATTTATCGAGATGATGCCATATCCATCACCTGGTAAAGATGGTGAATATTTTGATTTTGTACCTGGAGAGAATGAGCGTGGGCCTCTCATGTCGGTTAAATCAAAACCAACTGGTGATAAATTGTTTGGTGCAATGGCTGATTTTGCAGACATGCTTGCCTCTAGAGGCAACAACCTTATCATAGATGAAGTTTTGTTTAATGATGATCAGCTAAAGTCCTATGTAGATAAATTAGCCGATCATACTGTTTACTTTATTGGCGTTAAATGTGATTTAGCTATTATGCAAGAACGTGAATATTTGCGTCGTGACAGAGCACTTGGTTTATCCAACGATCAATTTGATAGAGTGCATACCGGTACCCGAGAATATGATTTGACAGTTGATACAAGTAATGCGTCAGTATTTGATGTTGCTAAAGAAATAATCACTTTCATAGAAAATAATTCAAAGCCTAATGGTTTTAATAATATGAGAAGCGCGCTGGAATGAGTATTGACGCAACTATCTCAATAGCATCAAAAATGACTATAAAGGCTAGGATGGAATGGTATTTATGTTGGTTAGATAAAAATGAGCGCAAACCTGGCGAAGACAAGCCGGTTGGCATTATTCTCTGTGCTGATAAAGATCAAGAAGACGTGGAATATTTGGAGCTTAACCAGGCAGGCATACATGTATCGCAATATCTTACAGAGCTGCCACCTAAGGAGCTGATGGAAGCAAAATTACATACGGCCATTGCCGATGCCAAACAACAACATGATGCCACTTTGCTTAAGGGGGTTTATGATTTGCAGCAACAAAACAATGAGGTGGTATGATGCCTAAATATATTGCACTCTTAAGAGGTATTAATGTCAGTGGGAAAAATAAAATTAGAATGCCAGATTTGAAAAGTCTATATGAAAGTCTTGGTCTTGTTGGCGTTAAAACTTATATTCAAAGTGGCAATGTTATCTTTGAGGCATCAAATTACAATAAAGCAAGCCTATCTACGGTTATTGAAAATGCGATTGCAAAAAATTTTAATATCGAAACAGCCATTTTGATTAAAGCAGAAAATGAGTGGGCTACTATCATAAAAAATAACCCTTACGCGAAGAATGACAATAAAGATATTTCTAAATTGCACGTTACATTTCTCTTGGGCGAATCCAGTGAAGAAGCAATAAATAAACTCGAAAGAGTGCAATCTAAAGAGGATACATTAAAAGTCATTAATGATGTTGTTTATTTATATTGTCCAAATGGTTATGGAAGAACTAAGCTAAGCAATAATTTTATAGAGCGTATTTTACAGGTGCCTGCTACAACTAGAAATTTTAAAACAGTTTGCGCACTGTATGCGCAGATTGCTTAGATGACGGGATAGATCATGAAACAACGAATGAACTGGCAATTTACAGAACAGCAACTAGCTCTCATTAAGACAAAGGATGATAAAAATTGTGAGTATCACCGCATCACCAGCAGCTCCTTGCACAAAACCCATTTTTGAAATGATGTTCTGTAAAAAATGAGGGATTTGTTGGTACTGGTAATAAAGCTGAAAAAAACTTGCTCCAAAGATGATGATACATGGCTTAGAGCGCGAGCCTGGGTGCTGTGGAAGGCGACATTTGAACTTTGTAATATCACAGATAAAAATAGCTCAGAGGCTTTGTTTCAGAAAAGGATTATTGGGGAGGTAATAAGTGAGTAAGATAATTTTATTCATTGATGTTCTCTTCATAGTCCTCTAAAGTCATTGCATACCGCTCATGATCACTCCACTGGCCAGCAATTTTTAAGTATTTTGGTGAAAATCCCTCTCGTCTAAAATTCAACCTTTTTATCAAGTTTATTGATTTTGAATTTTCTGGCTGGATGTTTGCCTCTAATCTATGTAAGTTTAACGTTTTAAAGTAAACATCAAGAATTAATGATAGCCCCTCAGTCATTAGCCCTTGTCCGCTACATTTCTTGAATGCATAAAATCCTAGATAGCCACTTTGAAATACTCCCTTAACTATCTCATTTATATTCACAACGCCAATTAATTGCCTGTCTGATCTCTGTCGAATAAAAAATCCAAGATGTGAGTCAAAATTTATTCTTTGAATATACTGCTCTAATTTCTCTTCCGAGCTAGGCGCTTCAACCCAAGGGTGATGCAGTTCCATGCTTTCTTTGACAGCAGATAAAAACTCTGCCGATTCTTCGATCTTAGGCAAGCAAAGGTAAGTTCTACGGCTTTTAGGCAATGATTCATTATTGATTAAATGCCTTCTAGAAATTTATCTTTAAAATGTGATGTGGGTTCTGATACAAGTTCGGCATCTCTATTTAAATATCCAAAACCATCCGTTTTATTGCTATGTATAATAGCAAGTGATTTGCCAAGTTGAAATGCTATTTCTCTTGTAATAAGCGATGGTTTTAACAAACATCCTGACAAATATTCCATCAGAATAGCCCCATGGTTTTCTTGACTTGGTGGTAGTGTCTTGATTATTGCTGGGACTTGAATTTGTTTTTCAAAATGATTAAGAAAATATACCTCACTGGTAAAGTCATTAGGGCGATTACATATTTTGAGAATAAAGCATGGCTTCCCTAAATTTTCAACTTTATAAACATCGGCAACCATTGCATCATCATGATCTATTTTTGAAAATTGCAGTTCCTTGTCTAGATTTAGTAACGCTTTATATTTCTCTAACATTACAGTCATATTGACGATCCTTGCATGTATTCTTCTCGACTTAGCCGATATAACACATGTCGTTTTAATGGACTTTCTATCGCTTGTTGTTTAACATTAAATATAAATTCATCTTTAGTTATGAGGGGAAGTATCATTTTAGGTTCTGGGCCGAAGACTGTGATATTATTACTTTGCAATAAGTAAAAATTAATAATCCAATCAGTGCCTGCTACCTTAATATTGAATGGCTCTCCAGGGCTTATAAGTGCTATAGCACACTTGGATTTTTTTAAATTACGCAGAGAGCTTAATGACACGTAGGCGATCTCAATTCTGTCATCCCAATATGGATACTTTTCTATTAGCTTTTTATGGATTAAATCTAATGCAACAAAATTTTGTAACGTAATATCAGAATTAGTAACAACAACAATATCTATATCACTTGATTTGTAATTGAAATCACCCCAGGTTAGCGAACCAAAAATGTAAATACCAACAAGATTGTCATTGAGGCAATTCTGTAATTCTTTACTAATGTTCTCTAATAATGAATTGATATCGCTATGCTTAATTTGAGTCATGTAAACTTTTCCTCATAAAAATACAATTGCTGCCATTTACATAACCAGTTCGTTTGAAATCCTGTACATAACCCAATTTCTCATAAAATGATTGCGCGCCTTGAAAGCTCATCGTTTGCACAGTGGCAATTTTGCATCCTTCCAATTTGCCAAACTCATGTACTTTATCCATGATTTTTTTAGCAAATCCTCGTCCTCTATAGTCTTTATCAACCCAAAGTTGGTCGGTGTATATTGCACCATAAATAACAAAACCATTTGCGCCCGCAATAATTTCAGCCGCATCATTCCTCATAAAAAAAGCAAAAGGATAAGCTTTGCCGTATTCAGAGGTCTCCTGATTAATTTGCTTAGTGAGAAAATCAATATCACTAGTAGCTGGGTTTTTTGTGTATTCAATTTTATTCATTGATGTTCTCTTCATAGTCCTCTAAAGTCATTGCATACCGTTCATGATCACGCCACTGGCCAGCAATTTTTAAGTATTTTGGTAAAAATCCCTCTCGTCTAAAATTCAACCTTTTTATCAAGTTTATTGATTTTGAATTTTCTGGCTGGATGTTTGCCTCTAATCTATGTAAGTTTAACGTTTTAAAGTAAACATCAAGAATTAATGATAGCCCCTCAGTCATTAGCCCTTGTCCGCTACATTTCTTGAATGCATAAAATCCTAGATAGCCACTTTGAAATACTCCCTTAACTATCTCATTTATATTCACAACGCCAATTAATTGCCTGTCTGATCTCTGTCGAATAAAAAATCCAAGATGTGAGTCAAAATTTATTCTTTGAATATACTGCTCTAATTTCTCTTCCGAGCTAGGCGCTTCAACCCAAGGGTGATGCAGTTCCATGCTTTCTTTGACAGCAGATAAAAACTCTGCCGATTCTTCGATCTTAGGCAAGCAAAGGTAAGTTCTACGGCTTTTAGGCAATGATTCATTATTGATTAAATTTCTATTCGACATCAGACACCTCCTTGGCATCGTCTCCCAAAAAACCACCTACTTGAGCATCCCAAAGTTTTTTATAAAGTTTATTTTGCAGTAAAAGATCATCATGAGATGCGTCTTCTACTATATTGCCTTTTTCAAAAACTAATATTCGATCCATGTGTAGCAATGTTGATAAACGGTGAGCAATTACAATGGTTGTTTTATTCTGCATCAACTCCCACAGACTATCTTGAATTAAAGCTTCTGTAACAGAGTCCAGTTGACTTGTTGCCTCATCTAAAATAAGAATAGGCGCATTCTTGAGAATTGCTCTGGCAATTGCAATACGCTGGCGTTGTCCCCCTGATAATTTAATGCCCCGCTCTCCTACAAGCGAACTATAACCCTCAGCAAGGCCAGTAATAAATTCATGTGCATGTGCTTTTTTAGCCGCTTCAATGACCTCTTCATCTGTAGCATCAATGCGTCCATAGCGAATGTTTTCCATTAAGCTCCGTTGAAATAGTACGGGGTCTTGTGGAATCATGCCTATCTTTTCATGCAAAGAATCTTGAGTTACATCACGGATATCATAGCCATCTATTAAAATACTGCCAGCGGTAACATCATAAAGTCGCATAATCAAATTAACAAAAGTTGATTTGCCACCTCCTGAGTATCCTACTAGTCCAATTTTTTGCCCAGAATCAATATCAATAGATTTGTCCTGGAAAAGTGGCTCTGTACCTTTGTAGTGAAACTTCACATTACAAAATTGTATTTTTCCATGAGAGCATTTGAGATTTTTAGCATTTTCTTTGTCAGTAATTTCTATAGGTTTCATTAGAGTAAATAAGCTTTGCTTACCTCTACCAACTGCTTTGTTAAACTCATCAACTTCTGACATTGTAAACCACATCATATAGGCTGTTTCCATTGCTAATCCAAAGATTAGGGCAAAGTCACCAACAGTCACTAAGTTTTGAGCATAGAGTTTTACAAGAAAATAGGCTGAAAACGCCATCATGATAGCAATCAATCCACCTTGAACCGAATGCATAATTAATGCGTAAAAATAGGTGTTACTGTAAGTCTTACGCTGCTGGGTAAAATAGGGATCCATACGAGTATTTTCAAAAACCTTGTTAGAAAAAATTCTAACATTGCTTTGATTGGAAACCGTATCTACTAATTCACCAACTACTGACGACTCAGCGGCAGTTTGCGCATCCGATAGTGCAACAAATTTTTTGGACATGGCAATGCTAGCGCTTGCAAAGAGTGCAAACCAAGTCAACAATATCAAGCAAAAAATCGGGTTAACAAAATATGTAGTCACGAATGCAGTAAGCAAGAGAGAAGCGCCCCTTAGAAAATGCGCAGCAACGGATGAGATTAGTTTTTCAGTTCCATCTGCTAAATTTGTAATCTGCTTTGATATTTTTCCAGATAGATTATCTTGAAAAAATTGACTCGAATGTCCAAGAACATAACTCATAGAAGAGCCTATCATATTATTGATAATCACAGGTGTAAATTTAGCGCGTATATAGGTGATGGCTCTCCAGGTAACATTGTCAAAAACAAGAAAATTTAAAACAATCAACCCTACTGGTATGAATAATATAGAAACATCTCCACCTTGCACTTGAGGCAAGAGGTTAATAACATTTTTAATCAGTATGCTATTAAATGGCCCCCACAAACCTGCTATCAAACTTAACAACACATAGAATGACACTGCGACCTTAAATTTAGATAGAAAATGCCATATAAAGCGAAAAATTGTTTTTGGTAATTCGGTAGAATTATTCACCACGACTTACCTCCCCATGATATTCCTCCATCAATAGTGAAGCAGGATCCTGTAACATATCTAGAGGCTTCATTGGACGATAAGTACATAATGAGTCCATCCATATCGGCTGGTTCAGCAATATCGCTATAAGGAATATGCCTAATAATTTGATCAACGTTTGGACCGTTCATGATCTGGATCCTCTCGAATTTTTATACATTGCTAGCCAGATAGTATGATCATTACAGTCTTTGTCATTAATCTTATAATCGGTTAATTCAAAACCATGTTCTTTGAGACGTTGCTTGTATTCATCAGGTGCTAGTGATGCGTGATAAAGATTTTCGCCGCCATTATTGCTCCAAATTTCTCCGGCCTCTGAACCTGTTGTAAACATTAATATGCCGCCATCATTTAAGTGCCTTGTAAAAACATTAAACATTTTTCTTTGATCATCTTGGGATAGGTGAAAAAAACTATTCCAGGCAATAATTGCATCAAATTTTTGGTTTAGTTCTAATTCTCTCATGTCACTTAATATAAACTTACCTTGTGGAACACGCCGCGTAGCCATTTCAATAAATTTTTTGCATCCATCAATACCAGTAACATCGAAGTTTTGATCAAGAAAATATTTATCGATAGGCTCTCCCATACCGCAGCCTATATCAAGTATGTTACTCATTGGTTTTAATTGAGATAAAAACTTATCAAGCCAAGCCTGCTCATATAGATAATCTTTTCTGCGATCATACCATTCAGCTATTTTTTCATAAGATTCTAGTACTGTTTTTGATTTGCTCATAAATTACTTAGCTCCATTTAGGGCTACCACACCTTTCCCTGAGCCAGATTGGCCAACAATAAATATTCGCTTAGGTTTTGTGTTCATCTTATCCTCCTAGATCTTCTATTCTTAATCCAACAACATTATACCCATATATTACGGTAATCATCTACACAAATGTTGCAATTTTACTCTATCTCTAAACAGTAATATATAGATTGGTAAGAACAATAGAAAATGGAGCAGGATAATGATCCCTTTTTCGCCTTGTCCCAGGGGGGATAAAATACTTGGAGCATAAAGGCCGTAAAAGTCAGTAAGTGCATGTGATAGTAAAGTCAAAGAAACAAAGGGTTAGGTGTTTTTTCAGTAGTGGTTTAATTATGTTTTATTTCCTTGATCATAAGGATATGCTGAGCATCTTCGCTAATATCGCTTTTTAGAAAGCCACATTTTAGATAACATTTTATGGCATTTTTGTTGTCAATGCTTGGGTCAACAATAAGGTGTGAAAAGGGTTTGCTGAGAAACTTCTCTATAAATTGTAATAGTATCCTTTGGCCTAGTCCTTTTCCTCTGTAATTACTATCAGCTATAAAAAAGTCAATGCCACACGATTTTTCAGCTTTTTCTATTTTAAAAAGAGGGTGGTGCGCATTGCTTATACCAGAGGGAAAGTGATCACTTAAACGATAGTATTGGATAAAGCCCAGTGGCTGATGGTCTAACTGAATAATATAGCTTGGGGTAGAATCTTTTCCTTGGATGCGCGGCAGATATTTCGTTTGGATGTCTTTGAGTGAAAAATTCAGGTTCCTGGCATATTGTTTTTTGATCACTGGTTCTTGGAACCATTGATGTAACAATAAGAGGTGCTTTTCTTTCAGTGGCATAAAATCAATGACCATTTTTTCTCCTTGAATGAAACGAATTGCCTCTGAATAAAATCAAGACTTAGTCTCTATTATATCTAAAACCTCAGTAATAAAACCAGACACTTCTGGATAAATTGAATGCTCTTTATCATCTTTGTTAAAAGGTTCTTCTTTTTTCGATATTGCTCTTTTAATTAAATCTCCCCATTGGGGGAATTTTTCCATCATCCATTTTCCAGCTTTTAACTTAGATACTTGCTTTTTATGATGCAAAATATAATAAGCTCTACAAATCGTTAGCACTGCATAATAATGATAGGCCACTGAGTAGCCTTTTGTCTGTTTTATCCAGCTTTTCCACTCCAGAGCCAGTTCTTTTACGTAATTGACAAATTCATCTTGACTGATGGGCGCTATAAGTTTTTTCGGCTCAGGGCCAAATAAGGTAATATTTTTCTTTTGTAATAAATAAAATTCTACCGGCCACGATGTATCAGAATCTTTAATATGAAAGGCTTCGTAGTGGCCTAACCATGCAATTTTATGCGTTTTATTTTTAAAAGTTTTTAGAAAATTTTGAGATACATAAGCTATTTCAATCCGCTTGTCCCATGCCGGAAATGCACGGAACAACCCCTTATGTATTGCTTGAAGCTGCAAAAAAGCCGCCTGATTAATGTCTGATGAAAGCACGACTAAAATATCGATATCACTGGTATGATAGTTAAAGTCACCCCATACCAGTGAGCCAAATAAGTAGGCGCCAATGAGCGTGTCATGAAAGAGATCGGTTAAACTATTAATCAATAAATCTAAAAGATGATTGATGTCTTCATATTTTGTCATTTAACTACCTTCATGTAATTGACATTCTTAAACCAATTTTTTCGCTTGAGTTTAGAAGTGAATAGGTCATCAACATACACCAATACCTATATTGATGCAATAGGGGGGCGATCATTGAAAAAAAATGACTATGAAGGTTCGGGTGGATTATACACTGGATGTAAAGTTGTTTTCGTACCAATGCAATAAATAGAAGACATCATCAATAATTTTGGGGTGCATTAAAATCTGATTGATATTGGTAAACGCTTTGAGTTCGCCTTCATAACAAGTGCTAATGTTTGTATCTTTAGCATCCCAGTAAAAAGTGGCAATGCGTTCTTGGTGATTGGATACGGGCTCGGTCAGGGTGTTAATGGCAATAAGCTCATTTTCTTTGACGGTCACATTCAATTCTTCATGCAGTTCTCGTATAATGGTTTGCATGGGGGTTTCACCTGCTTCAACCTTACCGCCAAAGGTGCATAAATAGCCTGGGTGAGAATCCCAATCATGGCCACGTTGTTGTAAGAGAAGCTCCCCATTGGCAGATCGAATCAAACAGCTGGTGAAGTGTACCGGATCTTTCGTATCCGCTGCATGGGTTTGGATGCTTGAGAGCATTTCTTGTTGCTTTATTCTATTGTAAATGAAGTTAGCC
>CACEWE010000038.1 GCA_902563055.1 uncultured Gammaproteobacteria bacterium
GCTCGCTTTTGTTGCGTTTAAATAAAGTTATAGGACAGTAGCTCAATTGGCAGAGCGACGGTCTCCAAAACCGTAGGTTGGGGGTTCGATTCCCTCCTGTCCTGCCACTTTTTTTGCAACTTGTTGCTCATGTTATGGGTGCTTTAAAAATTCTGTTTAAATAGCCATGAAAAAGCACTTGATGTGGCTTGGTTCTTATGTTATAATCACGCTCATTTGTAAATCAGGTATAGGTTAAAATCGCTATGGCACAACAAGAAAACAAGCCAGTAAAGGCATTAGAGTGGTTGAAATGGTCTATTATATGGCTAGGTTTTGCAGCCATTGTCGCAGGTAATATTCATTATCAGCATGTTTCTAGTTATATTCGTGTATCTGTCATCATTGTAGCTGCTATCTTATTGTTGTTATTTAGTTTAACTACGCAAAAGGGTGCATCTAGTTGGCAGTTCTTTAAAGATTCAAAAAGTGAAGTACGTAAGGTTGTGTGGCCGACGCGTCAAGAAACCATACAAACAGCGTTGGTGGTTACGGTTATCGTCGCTATTTTTTCAATCTTCATCTGGATTATAGATAGCGCATTCTCTAGTCTAATTGGCGCTATATTGTTTAAGTAAGGAATAGAAATGTCTGATACAACATCAAATACAAAATCTTGGTATGTGGTTAAGGCCATGGCTAACCAAGAAAAAAAAGCAAGAGAAGCTATACTAGAAGCTATTGATAAATCAAACCTTAAAGATGCTTTTGGCGAAGTTTTGGTGCCAACTGAAGAGGTTTACCAAATGAAGGATGGTAAGCGCACTAAGAGTGAGCGTCGTTTCTTTCCTGGGTACGTTCTAGTGGAAATGGATTTTAATGAATTTACTTACAACTTTATAATCGACAACAAAAAGACTCGTGGTTTTGTTGGTGGTAATAAGCCAGCACCCTTAACTGCAAAAGAAATTGGTGATATTAAATCACGCATGGAGCGCGGTGAGTCATCACCTAAGCCTAAAACACTTTTTGAAGTGGGTGAGGCAGTGCGTGTAATTGACGGTCCGTTTAACGACTTTACAGCCTCTGTTGTAGAGATTCAATATGAGAAAAGTCGCTTAAAAGTATCGGTATCTATTTTTGGTCGTTCAACACCGGTTGAATTATCATTTGATCAAGTGGAGAAGCTTGACTAACGGGGAGCTCTGTGCCGGAGCGTTGACCCATTTACTATAAGGAGAAAAAATATGGCAGCAAAGAAAAAAATTAAAGGCTATATTAAATTGCAAATTCAAGCAGGAAAAGCGAATCCTGCACCACCTGTTGGTCCTGCATTAGGTCAGCATGGTGTGCAAATTCAGCAGTTTTGCCAGCAGTTTAATGATGAAACAAAAGCTATGAACGGTCCTATTCCAGTGGAAATTACCGTTTATGAAGATAGAAGTTTTACTTTTACGCTTAAACAACCACCAATGAGCTATTTGATTTTACAAGAAGCAAAAATCAAAAAAGGATCTAGTACGCCTTCTAAAGAGGTCGTTGCTAAATTAAGTAAAGATCAACTTAAAAAAATTGCAGAAGTTAAAATGCCTGATTTAAACGCAGCTTCTATGGAAGCGGCAATGCGTATTGTAGCTGGTACTGCAAGAAGTATGGGAATTGAAACGGAGGTTGTAGCGTAATGAGTACATGTATAACTAAAAGAAGTAAAAAGATTGCTGAAATTATATCGGACACACAAAAAGTTTATGAAACTAACGAAGCGATTGAGCTATTAAAAAAAGCTTCATCTGTAAAATTTACTGAATCATTTGATATAGCAGTAAATTTAGGTATTGATGCAAAGAAATCTGATCAAAACGTTCGTGGTTCTGCAGTATTACCTCATGGTACTGGTAAAACAGTTCGGGTTGCCTGCTTTGCTCAGGATGAAAAAGCTAAAGCAGCTAAAGAAGCTGGTGCTGATATAGTTGGCTGGGAGGATCTTGCTGAGCAAATTAAAAAAGGTCAAATGGATTTTGATGTATTAATCGCAAGCCCAGATAGCATGAGACTTGTTGGTCAGCTTGGTCAGATTCTTGGTCCTAAAGGCTTGATGCCTAATCCTAAAGTTGGAACGGTTGCCGCAGATGTTGCACAAGCCGTGAAAAATGCTAAAGGTGGCCAGGTGCGTTATCGTAACGATAAAAATGGTATCGTTCATGCGCGTATTGGTAATGTTAGTTTTGATGCAAATGCCATAAAAGAAAACATTGAGTTTTTTGTAAGTGCATTAAAAAAAGCAAAACCAGCAAGCGCTAAAGGTATTTATTTTAAGAAAATTAGCATATCTACCACTATGGGTCCTGCATTAACTATAGACATGGGTAAAGTTTTATAGTATAATGCGCCAAATTTATAACCGAATCTTTGAGTCAGTCATGTTTTTTATGGCTGTCAAAGACCGTAGGAGCGCCTTTAACCCGGCGCTTAATTTTCCTACGCAGACGATAAGAATATCTTCAAATATTCTTATTTACATTAACAAGCAAGAAAGGATGATTATATGGCTCTTACACTTGTAAAAAAGAAAGAAATTGTTGAGAATATCAACCAACACGCTATGAAATCATCTGCTCTTTGTACTGCTGATTATTGTGGTTTAACAGCTGAGCAAATTAGCGAATTACGCATTCAAGCACGCAAAAACAATGTTTATCTTAAAGTATCTCAAAATACACTCGCTCGCCGTGCGGTAGAGGGAACGGATTTTGAGTGCATGAAAGATAGCTTTAAAGGGCCAACCTTATTGGCCTTTTCTGGTGAAGAACCTTGTGCTGCACCACGTTTGATTCGTGATTTTGCTAAGGAAAATCAAAGCTTAGAAATTAAAGCAATTGCGCTTGATGGTACCCTTTACGGTCCTGAAAAGCTTGAAGCATTAGCCTCATTGCCAACTAAAGATGAAGCGATTGCGCAATTACTTAGAACCATGAATGCTCCGTTAACGCAGTTCGCAAGAACAATAAACGAGCCTATGGCTTGTTTAGCACGCGCCTTATCGGAAGTATCAAAAGTCAAAGAAGCAGAATAATCATAATTTTTTAAATTAACAGGAGAAAATAAAATGTCTGACACAGTTGAAAAAATTGTAGAACAAATCTCAAACCTTACTGTTTTAGAAGTATCTGAAGTAGTAAAAGCACTAGAAGATAAATTTGGAGTAAGTGCTGCAGCGCCTATGATGGCTGCAATGCCAGCAGCTGGCGGTGCCGGTGCTGAAGCTGAAGAGCAATCTGAATTTGACGTTGTACTTGAAGGCTTTGGCGATAACAAAATTGCCGTAATTAAAGCTGTTCGTGGTGCAACTGGTCTTGGCTTGAAAGAAGCTAAGGATCTAGTTGAAGGCGCGCCTAAAGCAATTAAAGAAGGCGTTGGCAAAGAAGATGCAGAGAAATTAAAAGCTGAGCTTGAAGAAGCTGGTGCTAAAGTTACTCTTAAATAAAGCATTATTTAAATCAATAGGCCGCTGGTTGTTAATCAGTTGGCCTATTGCTGTTTAGGCAAAAATCATCATACCTAGAGGTGACATACATATGGCAAGTGCTAATCAAAAAAATTCTTATTCAAGAACACAGAAACAACGTTTTCGCATTAATTTTGGAAAATTACCTAATATTATTGATGTGGAATATTTATTACTTGAGCAAAGAAATTCTTATGCGCGTTTTTTACAGCGCGATACCAAACCTGAAGATAGAGAAGATGTTGGAATTGAAGCGGCTTTTCGCTCAGTTTTTCCGGTTGAGTCTCCCTCTGCTGGTGTAGAAATTCAATATGTTGGTTACACATTGGGTGAGCCTAAATTTGATGTGCCTGCTTGTAAGGTACGTGGTGTTACTTATGGTGTGCCTTTAAAGGTAACCTTACGCCTTATTTGTTTTGATAAAGAATCAAAAGATAAAAGCGTAAAAGAAATTAAAGAACAAGATGTTTATATTGGTGAAGTACCATTAATGACTGATGATGGTAGTTTTGTTATCAACGGTACCGGTCGTGTTGTTGTTTCACAGTTACATCGTTCTCCAGGTTTATTTTTTAGTCATGATAATGGTAGTACCCATTCATCTGGCAAATTATTATATTGTGCCAATATCATTCCTTACCATGGTTCATGGCTTGATATTCAATTTGATCCTAAAGATCATTTATACGCGCGTATAGATCGTCGTCGTAAATTACCTGCTACTATCATTTTAAAAGCCCTTGGTATGACTACCCAAGATATTCTTGAAACCTTCTTTGATTTTATTGAAATTCAACAGAAAGGCAAAAAATGGATCATGAATATTGCACCAGAAAAATTACGTGGTGAATTTGCAGCTTTTGATATTAAAGATGATAAAGGCGAAGTACTCGTTGCACAAGGAAAGCGTATTACTGCGCGTCATGTGAAACAATTTAACAAACTAGGAATGGATCATCTTGAAATTCCTAAAGATTATCTATTTGACAAAGTATTTGCTAATGATCAAGTCAATAAAAAAACGGGCGAGATTGTTGCCTTAGCCAATGACTTTGTATTAGAAGAAAAATTGGAAGAATTAGAAGCAGCTGGAATTAAAAGTTTTAATATCATATACGTAAATAGCGTAGATGTAGGCCCTTATATTTCTGATACCTTGCGTTTAGAAACAGCTACAAACGAATTAGAAGCACTTCTAGAAGTGTATAGCATGATGCGTCCAGGTGAGCCACCAACGGAAGAATCTGCTCGAGCATTATTTAAGAACCTATTTTTTGACTCAAACAGGTATGATCTTTCTTCTGTTGGTCGTATGAAATTTAACAAGCGTTTAAATCTTACTTCTGAAGAAAGCGTCCGAACTCTATCTCTAGAAGATCTTGTTGCGGTCGTGAAAGAATTAATCAATATTCGTAACGGTAAAGGTGAAATTGATGATATCGATCATCTTGGTAACCGTCGTGTACGTTGCGTGGGTGAAATGGTAGAAAATCAATATCGAGTTGGACTTTTAAGAGTAGCTAGAGCTATTAAAGATCGTATCTCCATGGCGGAAAAAGATCAGCTCAAGCCGCAAGATTTAGTTAATGCAAAACCTGTTGTATCAGCTATTAAAGAATTTTTTGGTACCAGTCAGTTATCTCAGTTTAACGATGATACCAATCCATTATCAAAAGTTACCCACTTAAGAAGAATTTCAGCATTAGGTCCTGGAGGTTTAACCCGTGACAGAGCTGGATTTGAGGTGCGTGATGTACATCCATCTCATTATGGACGTCTTTGTCCAATTGAAACTCCAGAGGGTCCAAATATTGGTTTGATTAACTCCTTGGCTTCTTATGCTAAAACCGATCGTTATGGTTTCTTGGTTGCTCCTTATCGTAAAGTTAAGGACAATAAAGTACTTGAAGAGGTTGTGTACCTATCTGCTAGCGATGAAAGTCAATATTATATCGCTCAGGCAAGTGCTAATTTGGATAAAGGCAATAAATTTGTGGATGACTTGGTTCCTTGTCGTCATAAAGGTGAGTCTTTGTTTATTTCGCCTGACAAAATCGAATTAATGGATGTTTCCACAAGGCAAATGGTATCAGTTGCTGCAAGCTTGGTTCCATTTTTGGAGCACGATGATGCTAACCGTGCCTTGATGGGTTCAAACATGCAACGTCAAGCTGTACCAACCCTTCGTGCTGATAAGCCACTTGTCGGTACTGGTATGGAATCAGTAGTTGCGGTAGATTCAGGAACCACTGTAGTTGCAAAACGTGCTGGTGTTATTGAAGATATTGAATCTGGTCGTATCGTAGTACGTGTAGATCAAAAAGATCTTGGTGATGATGATAACTGGGCTGATGTGTATACAATGCAGAAGTTTAGAAGATCCAACCATAATACCTGTATTAACCAGCGTCCAATTGTCTCTAAAGGCGATAAAATTGAAAAAGGCGATGTGTTAGCGGATGGTTCTTCAACAGATCTTGGTGAATTGGCTATTGGTCAAAACTTATTTGTGGCCTTTATGCCTTGGAATGGATATAACTATGAGGATTCCATATTATTATCCGAGCGTTTGGTTGAGCAAGATCGTTTTACCTCTATTCATATTGAAGAGCTTACTTGTATTGCGCGTGATACAAAACTTGGTTCTGAAGAAATTACCGTTGATATTCCAAACATCTCTGAGCATGCTCTAAATAAGCTCGATGAAACTGGTATTGTCTTTAATGGTGCCCAGGTCGGTCCTGGTGATATCTTAGTTGCGAAAATTACCCCTAAAGGTGAAACGCAGCTTACACCAGAGGAAAAACTTTTAAGAGCCATTTTTGGTGAAAAAGCTTCTGATGTTAAAGATAGTTCATTGCGTGTGCCAGCTGGTGTATATGGTACGGTTATTGATGTACATGTTTTCTCTAGAGATAATCTAGAGCGTGATGCAAGAGCACAAGAGCTTTTAAATGATGAAAAAGAACGCGTTGAGCGTAACCTTGATGATAAGCTTGCCATTACTACTACGATTATTGTAGATAGAGTGCATAAAATTTTAGACAAGCAAGTTATCCTCAAAGCTGCTCATGGCCTTAAGAAAGGCGATAAGCTCGAGAAAAAACAATTATCAAGCCTTGAAGTGGATCAATGCTTTGACTTTAAACTTGATGATGCCAAGCTTATGGAGCAATTAGCTCAAGCAAAAGAGCAATTAGAAAAATACCGCAGCGAGCGTGATGAAGAATGGGAAAAAGAAAAAGCCAAGCTAGAATTAGCCGATGAGCTTAGTCCTGGTGTCTTGAAGGTCGTTAAAGTATATATGGCAGTCAAGCGTCGTATACAGCCAGGTGATAAAATGGCTGGTCGTCATGGTAATAAAGGGGTTATTTCACGCATTTTACCAGTGGAAGATATGCCTTACTTACCAGATGGTACTCCAGTAGATATCGTTTTAAATCCGCTTGGTGTTCCATCACGTATGAACGTGGGTCAGATTCTTGAAACCCATCTTGGTTGGGCCGCTAAGTCTTTAGGTAATCAGGTTAATGAAATGCTTGCCGAACAAGCCAAAGTGAAGGATTTACGTGAGCATCTGGATAAAGTCTACAATACGAATATCGTCAAAAAGGTAGACTTTGATCAGTTAAGTGATAAAGAAATTATGACACTTGCTCATAACCTTAAAGACGGTGTTCCTGTTATGACTCCTGTTTTTGATGGTGCACCTGAAAGCGGTATTAAAGCACTGTTAAAACAAGCTGGATTACCAGAGTCAGGGCAAACCAAATTATATGATGGTCGTACTGGCGAAGCCTTTGATCGCCCTGTTACCGTTGGTTATATGTATATGCTAAAATTGAATCACTTAATTGATGATAAGATGCATGCGCGTTCCACCGGTTCATACTCATTAGTTACGCAGCAACCATTGGGTGGTAAAGCACAATTTGGTGGTCAGCGATTTGGTGAGATGGAGGTATGGGCATTAGAAGCGTATGGCGCATCTTATACCCTAAAAGAAATCCTAACCGTCAAGTCAGATGATGTGAAGGGACGAACCAAAATGTATAAAAATATTGTAGACGGCAATCATCACATGGATGCGAATTTGCCAGAGTCGTTTAATGTCTTAATGCGTGAAGTACGTGCATTAGGATTGAAAATGGAATTTGAACTAGATGATTAATCACTTATTGATTCAAGATTAGGAGAGCAGCCTTGGAAGATCTATTATCGTATGTAAAACAGCGTTCTAAATACAGAGACTTTGATTTTATTCGCGTATCATTAATGTCACCTGAAGATGTCCTTGCAGATAGCTGGGGTTCGGTTACAAGACCTGAAACCATAAACTATCGTACCAACAAGCCAGAAAAAGGTGGATTATTTTGTTGTCGTACTTTTGGTCCTATAGAGGATTATAAGTGCTTATGTGGCAAGTACCGTCGATTGAAGCATCGCGGCATTATTTGTGAAAAATGTGGCGTAGAGGTAACCCGTTCAAGCGTGCGTCGTGAGCGAATGGGCCATATTGAATTAGCAGCACCTGTTGCTCATATTTGGTTCTTACGTTCTTTGCCATCGCGTATTGGTCTTGTACTAGATATGACCTTACGTGAAATAGAGCATGTACTTTATTTTGAGTCTTATGCCGTTACAGATGCCGGAATGACTGATCTTCGTCCAGGTCAACTTTTAAACGAGGAAGAATACCTGAGTGCTATCGATACCTATGGTAGTGAGTTTGAAGCAAAAATGGGTGCAGAAGCTATTTTAAAATTACTGCAACAGGTTGATCTTGAAACAGAAGTTGCAACATTGCGCGAAGAAATTGCCTCAACTCAGTCTGAGACTAAATTGAAGAAATTTATTAAGCGTTTAAAAACCTTAGAAGGGTTTGTTAAATCTGGTAACCGTCCTGAGTGGATGGTTATGACGGTACTACCGGTCTTACCACCAGATTTACGTCCATTGGTACCACTTGAAGGTGGTCGTTTTGCTACTAGTGATTTAAACGACCTATATCGTCGTGTGATTAACCGTAATAATCGTCTTAAGCGTTTATTAGAGCTTAATGCTCCAGATATTATTGTCCGCAATGAAAAACGTATGTTACAAGAAGCCGTTGATGCATTATTAGATAATGGTCGTCGTGGTGGCGGGCAGGTTATGAGCAATATTAGCTCGCAGCGCCGTCAATTAAAATCACTTTCAGACATGATTCGTGGTAAAGGTGGTCGTTTCCGTCAAAACCTTTTAGGAAAGCGGGTGGATTACTCTGGACGTTCTGTTATTGTGGTTGGTCCTACTTTAAAACTACATCAATGTGGTTTACCTAAGAAGATGGCCTTAGAGCTCTTTAAGCCTTTTATCTTTAGTAAGCTTGAAGCGCAGGGTTATGCAACTACGATTAAAGCTGCTAAGAAAATGGTTGAGCGCGAAGAGCCGATTGTTTGGGATATGCTTTCAGATGTGATTCGTCAGCATCCAGTAATGCTTAACCGAGCGCCAACGCTGCATAGACTTGGTATTCAAGCATTTGAACCTGTTTTGGTTGAAGGAAAAGCGATTCAGATTCACCCATTAGTCTGTGTGGCATTTAACGCGGATTTTGATGGTGACTCTATGTCAGTCCATGTTCCATTAACGCTAGAGGCACAGCTTGAAACACGTGCATTAATGATGTCTACTAATAATATTCTTCATCCTGCAAATGGTGAGCCAATTATTTGCCCAACGCAGGATATGGTCTTAGGTTTATACTACATGACCCGAGAGTCTATTAATGTTAAGGGTGAAGGTAAGCATTTTGGTAACGCTAAGGAAGTTGAAATTGCTTATCAAAATAAAGCGGTAGACATTCATGCTAAGATTAAGGTTCGCCTTGAAGAAAAGAAAAAACTTGAAAATGGTGAGTTTGAAACCACTACCAAGCGTTATGAAACAACCGTAGGTCGTGCTTTATTACATAGTATCTTACCCGATGGTTTGTCTTTTAGTATCTTTAACAAGGAGTTAACTAAAAAAGAAATCGCCAAATTAATTGATGTTTGTTATCGTGATTTAGGTATTAAAGAAACGGTTATTTTTGCTGATCACTTAATGTATACCGGTTTTACCTATTCAACCATCTCTGGTATTTCCATTGGTATTAACGATATGGTTATTCCAGATGCTAAAGCGAAGATCATTGAAAAATCTGAAGCACAAGTTAAAGAAATTTCTGATCAGTTTGCCTCTGGTTTATTAACAGAAGGTGAGCGTAAGAACAAAGCGATTGATATTTGGGCTACGGCCAATGAGAAAGTATCTAAAGCGATGATGGAAGAAATTGCCACAGAGGAAGTGTTAGATAAAGACAATAAAAAGCAAAAACAACCTTCTTTTAACGCGGTATTTATGATGGCCGATTCAGGAGCGCGGGGTTCTGCTGCTCAGATTCGTCAGCTTGCTGGTATGCGTGGTTTGATGACTAAGCCAGATGGTAGCATTATCGAGACACCTATTGTAGCGAACTTTAGAGAAGGTCTAAACGTACTTCAATATTTTAACTCAACCCATGGTGCGCGTAAGGGTCTTGCCGATACTGCACTTAAAACAGCAAACTCTGGTTACCTAACCAGACGTTTGGTGGATGTATCTCAGGATGTTGTTATTATAGAAGATGATTGTGGTACGAAAAATGGTCTGATGATCGAGCCACTTATTGAAGGTGGTGATGTAATCGTACCTCTAATTGAACGTATTCTTGGTCGCGTAGCTCATGAAGATATTCTTATCCCAGGAACAAAAAAGGTTCTTTACCCTAAAGGCACCTTGATTGATGAAACCATTGGGGAAGATATTGAATCTCATGGGGTTGATAAGGTTTTTGTTCGATCTGCTATTTCCTGTGAAACCCAACGTGGTATTTGTGCACAGTGTTATGGTCGTGATTTAGGTCGTGGTCATTTGGTAAATCCTGGTGAAGCTGTCGGGGTTATCGCAGCGCAATCTATTGGTGAGCCTGGTACTCAGCTTACGATGCGTACCTTCCATATTGGTGGTGCAGCCTCTAGAACAACTGCGGAGAATAATATTCAAATTAAATCCGCTGGTACCATTAAACTACATGATGTGAAAACTGTAACTAACCGTCATAACAAGTTCGTGGCTACCTCACGTTCAGGCCATATTGCCATTTGCGATGATAATGGTCGTGAATTAGAGCGTTATCGTGTGCCTTATGGTGCTGAGTTGACTAAAGATGATGGTCAAAAAGCTAAAAGTGGTGAGGTTTTAGCAACTTGGGATCCACATAGTCACCCTGTGATTTGTGAGGTTGAAGGTAAGTTACACTTTGAAGACTTTATTGATGAAATGACCGTGAAGTCGCAAACCGATGAATTAACGGGCTTAAGCTCTACAGTTGTGGTTGATACCACTGCAAAATCTGGTAATCGTCAATTGCGTCCAGGTATTAAATTGATGGATGCTAAGGGTAAGGAATTAAACTTTCCAAATACCAAGGTTCCAGTTTCTTATTTCTTGCCAGTAGGGGCGATTGTATCTCATGCTGATGGTGCAGACATTCAAGTCGGCGACATTATTGCGCGTATTCCGCAAGAATCTTCTAAGAGTATGGATATTACCGGTGGTCTACCTCGTGTTGCAGACTTATTTGAAGCACGACGACCTAAAGAGCCTGCGATATTAGCTACGCATTCTGGTTTGGTAAGTTTTGGTAAAGAAACCAAAGGTAAAAAACGCCTTGTTATTACCGATAAAGAAGGTGTAAGCCATGAAATGATGATTCCAAAATGGCGTCGCATTAATGTCTTTGAAGGGGAGCAGGTGTCCAAAGCTGAAATTATTGCAGATGGACCTTTTGATCCACACGATATTCTTAATCTTAAGGGTGTTGTTGCATTGGCTAATTATTTGGTTAATGAAATCCAAGAAGTGTATCGTTTACAAGGTGTGAAAATTAACGATAAGCACATTGAAGTAATCGTGAGACAGATGTTGCGTAAGGTTATCATTACCAATCCTGGTGACAGTGATTACATCGAAGGGGATCATGCTTTGGTTACTGAGATTTATGACGTGAACAAAGCGTTGCAGGAGAGTGATGAAGAGAAAGCCTTGGTTGAGTATACGCCAATTCTACAAGGTATTACTAAAGCATCGTTATCTACCGAATCTTTCTTATCAGCAGCGTCCTTCCAAGAGACCACTAGAGTCTTAACTGAAGCTTCTGTCCATGGTAAGGTTGATCGTTTGCATGGCTTGAAAGAGAATGTGACCATTGGTCGTCTCGTTCCAGCTGGTACTGGTTTGGCTTATCATCGTAACAGACAAAAGCAAGGCCAATATGATGCGTTTGATATGGATGTTCCAGTTGCTACTCAGCCTGAAGATATTGAAAGTGCTTTAAGCTCTGCTTTAAATGAAGAGCCGCAGTCTACGGCACCACAGGTGGACTTAAACCTTTCATTTGAAGTTGCAAAAAAACGTGCTCAGGAGGCAAGAAAAGCCCAAGAGCAAGAGCAACTTCAAAAGCAAGAAGCTAAGGTCACTGAGGCTGCAGAAAAGGACAATGGGCAAAGTGCCAATAAGCTTGCGCCCAAGGATGAAGAAGCATAAATAGCAAATTAAAAGGCCAGGTGTGTAATTCCTGGCCTTTTTTTTAACTATTATGGGGAGAGCAATATGCGTTACATTCATTATTTTCTTTTAATTCTAGTATTTATTATTGTATTAAGCTTTGCTTTGCTTAATTGGTCTATTGTTAGGGTTAACCTTTACTTTTATCAATTTTCCTTGCCACTAGCTATTACCTTAATCATCACGATGGTTCTGTGCTTACTTATTGGCTTTTTGTTTGGCTATCTTAGTAGAAAGTCTGCATAGGGTGAGAAGCGTTTATGCATAAGCGTATTATCTGTATTCAAGCTAGCACAATGAACCAAATGCTTTTGGATCAAGTAGAAAACTTACTATCTTATGGCTTAGAGATCGTTGTGGTTAATGATGGCGATAAAAAGGGCGGAGAATATGCTCAAAAAATTGCAGCACACAAGGTTCATATTATTGATCACTACACTGCACTTGGTAAGGGTGCTGCTATTAAAACGGGTTTAAACTATATTAGCTGCCATTATCAGGATTTTGATCAGGTTTTAAGTATTGATGCCGACAGTGAATATGATGCTCGTGTTTTAGCATCGATGCTTGAAAAGTCCGAGGATTTTCCACAGCAGCTTATTTTGCTATCTAGAACCTACAGTGATAAGGCCCCATTTTTTACCCGCTTAGGGAAGCGTTTGACCAAATTTTTATTTAAGCTTAGCTGTGGTCAGGGCGTGGTGGATGTGCATGGCGGGGTGCGTATTATCCCCAAGAAAATTATTGCCACCTTGCTTGCCATTAAGAGTATGGGTTGGGAGTTTTTAATTGATATGGTGGTGCTGGCCAAGCGATCTAGAGTCAATATTATTGAAGTGCCTATGGTGCTTACTTATGATCAAAAGCACCAACGTGGTTTATATGTTTCCTTGCTTGAATCCATGCGCCTTAGTTTTTTATTAGTGCGTTTTTCTATAGTAGGTATCGTTACGGCATTGATTGATTACTTTATGTTTTTTGTCATTTATTGGATATATCCATCGCTTGCGGTGAGTTTAACTGGAGCACGTTTGGTATCGGTTTTTGCTAATTATTTTGCAGTCAAGCAATTTGCCTTTCATAATGCAGGCCATATTCGAGAGACTTTACCAAAATATTTATTATTGGCCACGGTTTCCGTTACCTTAGGTTATGCATTGGTAAATGGACTAACCGATGATTTGCATCTGCATCTTTTTATGGCCCGCATTATTACCGATTTAGTTTTGTTTTTTGTTAATTTTATTATTCAGCGGGATTTTATCTTTAAGCGTCAGTTGGTTCTGGAGAACTAGAGATAGAATTTTACAGTCCTTCCAAGTGCCGGCTTACCTTTCAAGTAGTTCGATTCCTGCATTCTCATCACTGTCACGGGTATATGTGGCAAACGTAAAACTTTGACGCATAAGATTTTTATTCATTACTTCCCATCTACTAGTGTCAACTCCTCTCTTTGTATATTTTTTTTGGGATTCTAGTAATAAATTCATTATCTCTATGTAGTTATGATGCTGTGACAAATACTTGTCTGCAAGATAACTAGGGGTCTGTCCATCTTTGTCTGCTAAGTTAGGATCCGCTCCATTTTTTAGAAGATCCTTAACGAGGCCTAGGTAGCCTTTCTTTACTGCACCATGAAGCGGGGTCTGTCCATGTTCGTTTAGTATGTTAGGTTCCGCTCCTTCCTGCAGAAGAGTGTGAACGTGAACTAGATTGCCGTTCCTTACAGCAAGATGAAGCGGGGTATTTTCATACTTGTTTTGTTTGTCAGGATTCGCTCCATTTTGTAGGAGCTCCCTAACGAGGTCTGGCTTATCAATACGTAATGCATAATGAAGTGGGGTGTTTCCATCCTTGTTTTGTTTGTCAGGATTCGCCCCATTTTCTAGAAGCGCTCTAACGAGATCTGGTTTGTCATACCTTACTGCAAGATGAAGCGGGGTGTATCCATGATCGTCTTGTATGTTAGGGTCCTCCCCATTTTCTAGAAGCGCTCTAACGTGAACAGGCTTGTCATTCCATACAGCAAGATGAAGCGGGGTGTTTTCATGCTTGTTTTGTTTGTTAGGATTCGCTCCATTTTCTAGAAGCGCTCTAACAAGATCTGGTTTGTCATACCATACTGCATAATGAAGCAGGGTCTCTCCATGTTCGTTTGGTATGTTAGGGTCTGCTCCTTTTTGCACAAGAGCGCGAACGTGATCTAGATTGCCGTTCCTTACGGCAAGATGAAGTGGGTAGCTTTGCTTACTTTTGACATGCATATTAATGCTCCTTTTTATTTATTGATTAATATTATTTTAAAAGATCAATATGAAGGAAATATGAAGAATCTAATTTATTGGTAAGTCAAGAGAGCGTGATCTTGCGTATATGTCTTGTTAGAGGACAGCAAATTTCTTGAGCTTCATTAAAAGGGGGCTGGCAAAGCTGACTTTGGTTTTCTTATATCGCCATGCATGTTTGATATCCTTTTTAAAGCTAAATGCTATTATTTAGATGCTCTCATTTCTTTAATGAGAGGAAAATATCAAGTGGTTAAATAGTTCCTTCTTGCATTAAAATAGCCCACTGAACATGTTCTTGAACCAGTGCACTTGGATAGTTGGTTCTTTTTTTAAGCGCACGCAGGACTTTGTGACTTTTTGGTGCGTTACCTAGGCCAATGGCTAAATTACGCAGCCAGCGCTCATAACCAATGCGTTTAATGGGGCTTTGGAGGGTATTTTTGATGAAGGTATCATAATCCCATTCCCATAGCTCTAAAAGATCGGGATTTTTAAAACCGCGCTCTTGTAAAAACCCCGGTTCTTTGGTGGTTTTAGTGAACTTAGTAAAAGGACAATAGAGCTGACAATCATCACAGCCAAAAATACGATTGCCAATGGCCTTACGATATTTTTTATCAATGGAGCCTTTATGCTCGATGGTTAGGTAACTAATGCACTTTCTTGCATCTAGCTGGTAGGGGGCAATAATGGCATCTGTTGGACAGGCTTTCATACAAGCATTGCAACTGCCGCAATGGTTTTTTTCAAAGGGGGCATCTATAGCTAAATCCAAGTCTATAAACAAACTGCCTAAGAAAAAGTAGGAGCCACTTTGCGGGTCAATAATATTGGTATGCTTACCCATAAAGCCCATACCCGATTGTACAGCAAGAGATTTTTCAAGTACCGGAGCACTGTCAACAAAAGGGCGGTAGGCAAATGTATTTTCTATGGTTTGGCTTATTGCTTCAGCAAGCTGCTTTAAACGCTTACGCATAAGTTTATGGTAGTCTTTTGCTAATGCATAGCGGGATATATAGGCTTTGTGTTTATTTTCAAGATTTGGGATGCTTTGATCATCTGGGGGAAAATAATCCATGCGCACTAAAATAATGCGTTGGGCTTTGGGTAATAGTTTTTTTGGATTAAGGCGTAAATCGGCATGTTCTTGCATGTATTGCATGCTACCATGATAGTTTTTTTCAAGCCATGCCAGATAACGCTCCTGGCTTTTAGCATCAATACTTGCGTCTGTAATATGAACTTTTGAAAAACCTTTTTCTAAGGCTAGGCCTTTGATAAGTGCACTATATTTTTGCGG
>CACEWE010000039.1 GCA_902563055.1 uncultured Gammaproteobacteria bacterium
GGTACCGACGTTATTTTACACCTTAAAAAAGACGAATATAGCTTTTTAGATAGCTTAAAAATTCGCAATCTTGTAAAAACCTACTCCGACCACATTGCCTTTGAAATTCTTATGCAAAAAGAGCCAGAAGCAGCCCAAGATGACAAGGAAGATAAAAAAGAAAAAGCACAAGAAACCGTTGAATATGAAGCCATTAACAAAGCTAAGGCTTTATGGCTGCGCGCAAAATCTGAATTAAAAGATGAAGATTATGAATCTTTCTACCGTGAAGTAGCGCACTATGATTTTGAAGCACCCTTAACTTGGTCTCACAACAAGGTAGAAGGAAAGCTTGATTATACCAGTTTATTTTATATTCCAAAAAATGCGCCCTTTGATTTATGGGATCCTCAACGCAAATCCGGTATTAAACTTTTTGTACAAAGAGTTTTCATTATGGAAAATGCCGATATCCTACCAAGCTACTTGCGTTTTATTCGTGGTGTGGTTGATTCCAATGACCTTCCACTAAACGTTTCACGTGAAATTTTACAACACAACCACGTTTTAGAAAAAATTAAATCCGGTAGTGTTAAAAAAATCCTCACCCTTCTTGGTAAAATGGCTAAAAACAAACCTGAGCAATATCAAGACTTCTGGAAAGCCTTTGGTGCAGTATTAAAAGAAGGACCTGGTGAGGACAACAACAATAAAGATGCTATTGTTCCGCTTCTTCGTTTTGCTACTACTCACGAAGATACTCAAACACAAAATGTTTCCTTCGAAGATTATGTTGCACGCATGAAAGAAGGCCAAGAACATATCTACTATGTTACAGCAGAAAACTATCAAGCAGCGAAAAACAACCCGCAATTAGAAGTTTTTGCTAAAAAAGGCATAGAAGTGATCTTACTTTCTGATCGCGTTGATGAATGGCTTGTAGCGCATGTTACAGAATTTGATGGTAAGAAACTACAATCAGTTGCCATGGGCGATCTTTCTGACATTAAAGCCACCGAAGAAGAAAAAGCTGAGCAAGAAAAAACAGCAAAAGACTTCGAAGCCATCCTGAAGCAAATGAAAGAAACACTTGGTGAAAAAGTACAAGAAGTGCGCTTATCACAGCGCCTAACCGACTCTCCATCTTGTGTAGTAGCCCCTGAAGGCATGAGCATGCACTTGCAACGTCTAATGGCCTCATCCGGTCAACAAATGCCTGCGCAAGCGCCAGTTCTGGAAATCAATGCTGATCATCCTTTGGTCAAACAATTGAAAAACCAACAAGATGATGCTTTATTTAACCAATGGAGCGAAGTACTTTTTGAACAAGCGATGCTTGTTGAAGCTGGCCAGTTAGAGGATCCTGCAAGCTTTGTTAAAAAGCTCAATCAACTACTGAGCCCTTTTGGTTTAGATAAATAAAATAAACCACTAGTATTTGGTTTTTAACTACAGTACAATGGGGGACTTTTAAGATGGCAGATTATAATTCTAAAATGAATATTGCATTTGACGCCTTAACGGTCCCTCTTGAGACTGTAAAAAAAACCATCTGGGTTGCCTTTGACCCAAAATCTAATCGCCGCCGCGAAGCATTGCGCATCGTTCAAAGAGTACTAGACCTTGCAAAGGTTAGAGGCTTTGAAAATAAAGAACCTTTTATGGCTTATTTTCGTCAATCTAAAAGCCAATGGAGCGATAAACACACTAAAAAACATCTTGCTGCTTTGTTTGAATATGTATCAGTTGATGAATTTGCCCATTTAGCTAGTCAAGTGGATCTTTTGGCCTAAAGCAGGCTTATTAATTACTCAAGACGTTTCCTTATTAATCAAAATGTAATATTCTACCCAAAATAAACAAAAAAAATTGACTCAGAATTATTTTCATATTAACCTCGCTGGATTATTGACCCTCAAACTTATATAAAAGGAACATTTGATCCCATGCCAAGCAATATAAACCCAGCTTCCACCGAACAAAACCCAGTACTTTATAATAAAACATTAGCAGGTATGCTTTTTCTTTTAGCGTGCTTCACTAAATACAATACCATTTCAAACCCAGAAAACTTTTTGGCATTAACAGCCGGACTCATCTCAGGTGATTTTTTTACGAGCAACAAAGCAAATGAGCATCCCAAAAGAGTTCAATACGCACCGCTCATATGGCTTGCAGGATCTAGCCTCTGGGTAGCTCATCTGGTAGTGATAACCTCTATGCAAACCTCAAAACTTCAAGACCCATTCGCTCAAGTAGCGTTATCATTCGGGGTTGGGTTTGTTTCGAGTCACTCTTTTCCTAAATATCCATTAGAAAAAGCCCCGCAGGAAGAAACCGGTCCAGGAAAAAAGCTTAACTAAGAGATATCTAGTTATTTTGCAAGAACGCAACGATCGGCTCATTCGCCTCTGGCAAACGATACTGGTCTAAGTCGTGCTTATCGACCCAGCATAGCGCTTGTCCCTCTTTGGAATGTACTACTCCTGAATATGACTCAACTACATAAAAATGCAGCCTTACCGCTCCGTGGTCATAGCGATGCTCGATCGTATCAATCAACTGCGCCTTTTGAACCTTAATCCCAATCTCTTCATATAATTCTCGGACCAAGGCATCATAAGGTGCTTCATGAGCTAAACATTTGCCACCAGGAAACTCCCAAAAACCAGCATATACTTGGTGTTTTTGACGCTTGCTTAGACAAACCTCTTGTTTTTGATTCAGCACTATGCCAATGGCAACCTCAATCATTATGCCTGCTCTTGATAATGGCGATGCTTAAAGGCATACAGAATAAAACTCAATAGCAATAAACCCATACCATAATACACCACGACCGGCCCAACGCCTAAAATAATCCAAAAGCTATAAGCAACGGCAAATATCGCAATCGCTTTTTCATAGTTGGTCTTTAGAAGATCTAACTGGCCATCTTTTAAAATAAGCGCAGCTAAAACCGTGTAAAAATAAGGCAATACCGAAGCTAAAGTCGCTACTAAAATAACCGTATTAAACTGACTCAAAAACCCACGATGTGCGGTTAATACTAATAACATTGTGATTAAACAAGAGGTAAAAATATGGGCCACATAGGGCATATTATAGCGATTGGTGATAGCAAGAAATTTAGGAAACATGCCTTGTTCTGCAGCGCCTTGCGCCACTTGACCTTGTAACAACACCCAACCATTTAAGGCACCAAAACATGACACTATCGCAGCAAGCGCAATAATCAAGCCTCCCACAGGTCCAAGAATAAGTTTTGCAGCAAGGGCAAAGGGCGCCGTGCTTGCTTGTAACTGAGCAATGGGAACAATACCCATAATAACGCATGAACTGGCTATGTACACCAATGCTGCCAACAAGGTTCCAAGTAAAGTGGCAAGCGGAATATTTCTTTTAGGGTTATCCACTTGTCCTGCTGGAATAGAGGCTGACTCTAAGCCAATAAAAGCCCATAAACACAGCGATGCTGCTGCACTAAAAGCATTCAGATTGCCCATTTGGCTCACATTATAGGACTGTGATAGCAAGGAGGAATCAAACCAAAACCAGCCACCCATCGCTATAAAGAGTAAAGGCACCAACTTGCCAACAGTTGCAATAGTTTGTAGCCAACCTGAAAACCGTACTTGGCAAATATTGACTAAAGTGATAAACCATAAAAAGCCACACTCTACCAAGAGTTTTGCACTACTTGAGACTAGCCCTGAAAAAAAAGGCTGTAAATATCCTACAAGCGCAATGACAATTGCCGCATTACCCACCCATAGTGCAACCCAATAACAAAACGCTGTTTGGAAGCCAATAAAAGAGCCGAACCCAGCACCAGCATATACATGTGGCCCTCCAGTTTTAGGCATAAATGCACCAAGCTTTGCAAAACAAAAGGCAATCGCCATAGCACCCATTGCGGTAAAAACCCAAGCATAAAGGCTAATACTGCCAATATGGGCTAGGGACGCGGGTAATAAAAAAACCCCTGAACCAATCATATTACCGGTTACAAGGGATATTAACATAATTAAATTTAACTTTTTGCTCGACAAGGTTTGCTTTTAACCACAGATAGAATATGCTATACACTAGCATAAATCGTTGAAAATTACAGTCTGTTATGAGTGAATTTAACTTAATTGAACATTTTAGAAACTTTCATCCTGTTGAACGAACCGATGTGAGCCTTCCTAGCGGCGATGATTGCGCTATTATGCAAGTACCGCCAGATCATGAATTAGTCGTCACAACCGATACTATGGTTGCAGGGCGTCATTTTTATACCGACATTGCACCAGAAGATCTTGGCTATAAAGCTATATCAACTAGCTTAAGTGACCTTGCAGCAATGGGCGCAGAACCAACTTGGCTTCTGATTTCATGCACTTTCCCCGAAATTAATGTTGAGTGGATGGAAGGATTCAAGCAAGGTTTAAACGAAATCCCAGTACGTGAAAACATCCAAATTGTTGGTGGCGATATTACCCAAGGTCCACTCTCTATCACCACTACGGCTCATGGTATTATTCCACAAGGCACAGCACTTACACGCTACAATGCAAAAGTTGGCGATGATTTATATGTCAGCGGTTTTATTGGCGATGCAGGCATTGCGATTAATAATTTTGGTGAGCCCTATAGTGCACTCACCCATGAAGATATTTCTTATCTGGAAAATCGCTTAAACCGACCCGAAGCACGTATTAGTCTAGGTTCTTCCCTTAGATCCTTAGCCCACAGTGCCATTGATATCTCTGATGGCTTAATGGGCGACTTAAAACATATCATGCATGCAAGCAAAGTAGGGATAAATATCGATATCCAAAAAATACCGCTATCATTATCGCTGCAAAAAATTGACCATGAAGATGCCATTCAAGCGGCACTGTGTTCTGGCGACGATTATGAACTATGCTTTAGCGCTGACCCCAAAAACCGTAGAGCCATACAAGAACTTTCCCTTCAACTGCGTTTACCTTTAACCATTATCGGCCAAGTAACCCAGCAAGCAGATATTACTTTTAGCAATGCTGATTCCATCACCATTGAAAATATAACCCAAGGCTATGAACACTTTACTGTAATGCCTTAAAGCTGAGCTTTACACATGCTTATCCCCTCATTATAATGATCTGTTTCATATAAGGCATTACACTGTGCATAAACCCATTCAGGCAACTGGCATCTTCCACAAAGGCCTCGCTATTTGGCTCTTAGGTGCTAGCTTTTTTTTGATTGAATACTTTGTCCGCATTTCTCCAAGTGTTATGGCTCCGCAATTAATGGAAGATTTTCATACTAATGCCTTAGGGTTGGGGAGTTTATCGGCATTTTTTTACTATGCCTACATCATGATGCAAATACCGGCAGGCATTATGGTTGATCGTTATGGGCCAAGCAAATTATTACAAATTGCAAGCTTGCTGTGCGCAATAGGCAGTATTCTATTTGCCTTAACCGGCAACTTACAAATTGCTACTTTCAGTCGTTTTATGATTGGCTTTGGCTCTGCATTTGCCTTTGTCTGTACTTTAAAAGTATTGGTATATTGGTTTGATATTCGCTATTTTGCCCTCTTTGCAGGTCTTACCCAAGCACTTGGAATGATTGGCGCAGCTATTGGCGATGCACCCATGGCTTTATTATTTCATCATTATGGCTGGCGCCATACAATGCTTGGGGTTGCAGTATTATTTTTTGTTATTTTTGTGATGATGCTCTTGATTCTGCGCGATACACCCAAAGGATCCATAACTAAAAAACCCGTCAAACTTAAGGCACTCATCACTTCCATTAAGAATATCCTCTCGCATCCACCAACATGGATAAACTGTTTTTTTATAGGCTTACTGTATGGGCCAACTGCAGTTTTTGCCGGCATGTGGGGTGTGTCTTTTATCCATCATGCCTATCATACGAGTGATGTCATAGCTGCATCTGAAATGGGTATGGTTTTTATAGGCCTTGCTATAGGGTGTCCAATTATGGGTTCTTTTTCTAACTATATCAAAAAACGCGTCCTAGTGATGCGGTTTTCCGCGCTTATGAGCCTTGTCATGCTCACAGCGATTATTTATGGCCATGACTATTTAGTAAACCTTACGGGTTTAACCTTACTATTGCATTGCATGCTATTTCTTTATGGCTTTTTTAATAGCGGCATTATCCCATCCTATGCCTTAGCTGCAGAAATTAATGATAAACATTACTCCGGCACCGCACTTGGTCTTACCAATATGGCCTCTGTGTGCTTAGGCGCAATCTTTATTCCCATTATTGGTTATTTGGTTGGCTACTATAGTCATACCTCAAGCCATAACCCCAATGCTATTTTATCGGTTTATGCCTTTGATCATGCCTTTTTACTGTTACCTATTTGCTTATTGCTTGCCTTTGCATTAACGTTTTGGATTAAAGAAACCCATTGTAAAAATATTTTCCATAAAAGGAGCCACCATGCTTAAAACTGCTTCACTCCAAGAACATATTAACCAACAAATGGATCATATGCATCAAGAGGGCACCTTAAAACCCGAGCATATTATTCAGTCGCCCCAATCACCAGAGATTGTCTTAGACAAGGGTCAAAAGCTTTTAAACTTTTGCGCCAACAATTATTTAGGCTTAGCCAATCACCCCAAGCTCATTGAAACGGCGCATCATGCTTTGGATCAATATGGTTATGGCATGGCCTCGGTACGTTTTATATGTGGTACCCAAACCCCACACAGAGCCTTAGAGCAAAAAATCAGTGCTTTCCTAGAAAAAGAAGATACCATCTTATTTCCCTCGTGTTTTGATGCCAATGCCGGTATTTTTGAGGCCTTATTAACCGCAGAGGATGCTATTATTAGCGATCAACTCAACCATGCCAGTATTATTGATGGCGTTAGGCTTTGTAAAGCCAAGCGCTACCGATACAATAACAATGATATGCAGGATTTAGAAGCCAAATTAATAGAAGCGGATCAAAATGGCGCACGCTTTAAGATGATTGCCACCGATGGTGTTTTCTCAATGGATGGTATTATTGCAGACCTTGCGGCCATTTGTGCCTTAGCAGAAAAATATAAGGCCACGGTTTTTGTTGATGACTCCCATGCTTCAGGGTTTATTGGTAAACAAGGAAAGGGCACTGCTGCTTTTTGTGGCGTATTAGATAAGGTGGATCTGATCTCTTCTACTTTAGGAAAAGGCTTAGGTGGTGCATCGGGCGGCTTTATTAGTGGCAAAAAAAATATTATAGCCTTATTAAAACAACGCGCCCGGCCCTATTTATTTTCTAACTCTGTAGCGCCAATGGTTGCAGCAACAAGCATAGTAGCCCTAGAACTAGCCGAATCCGGGGATGATTTGCGTGCGCAGCTAGAGGCCAATAATGCGCGTTTTAGAAGCGGCATGGAACAGGCGGGCTTTGATTTAATTCCAGGATCGCATCCGATTATCCCAGTGATGCTTTATGATGAGAAAAAAGCCCTTAAAATGGCTAACTTATTACTGGATGAAGGTATTTATGTGATTGCGTTCTCCTATCCAGTTGTACCCAAAGGTTTAGCACGTATTCGCACCCAAATGTCTGCAGCGCATACTTTTGAACAAATTGATTTTGCAATTGAAGCCTTTCGTAAAGTTGCCAAAAAACTTGATATCATTTAACAAGGAAATTGTACTATGAGCATGAATGTCTTAGCAAAAAACAAACCAGAAGTAGGCCTATGGCAAGCAACTGCTGCAATTCCGCAGATTCAAGACCATGAAGTTTTAGTTAAAATTAACAAAACCGCCATTTGCGGTACCGATCTGCATATTTATAATTGGGACCAATGGGCTCAGAAAACCATTCCGATTCCGATGCATGTTGGCCATGAGTTTGTCGGGGAAATTGTTGAACTAGGCGCCCATGTGAAAGGCTTTGCCAAGGGTGACCGTATTGCAGGCGAGGGCCATATCGTCTGTGGATATTGCAGAAACTGCCGTGCTGGCAAGCAACATTTGTGTCGCAACACTATTGGCATTGGTGTGAATCGTGCTGGGTGTTTTGCTGAGTATTTAGCCCTTCCTGCCAGTAATGCCTATAAAATTCCAGCATCCATTAGCGATGAAGTGGCATCGATTTTTGATCCCTTTGGCAATGCAGTGCATACTGCCTTATCGTTTGATTTAATTGGCGAAGATGTGCTTATTAGTGGCGCAGGTCCTATTGGTTTATTGTGCGTGGCGATTGCGCGTTTTGCCGGAGCCAAAAAAATTGTTATTAGCGACATTAACCCCTACCGCTTAGAAAAAGCGAAGGAATTAGGTGCTGATGTTGCTTTAAACATGCAAGATTGTCCTGACAAAGCAAGCACCATTGCCAAAATAAAAGACACCATGAGCGACCTTGGTATGAAAGAAGGTTTTGATGTAGCTTTGGAGCTTTCTGGGCATCGTGATGCTATTTGTGCCAGTATTGAAACGCTGATCCATGGTGGCAAAATGGCGCTCTTAGGTTTTGCTGGTAAGGCGATTGAAATTGACTGGGATACAATTATCTGGCGTGGTATTCAAATTAAGGGTATTTATGGCCGTGAAATGTATGAAACCTGGTATAAAATGACCAGCATGCTTGAAAGTGGCTTAGACATTAGCCCCGTCATTACCCATCGTTTTAACGCTAAAGATTTTCAAAAAGGTTTTGATATTATGAACCAAGGCCTGTGTGGTAAGGTTATTTTAGATTGGATCTAAAGGCACTAAAAGATTATCATGGCAAGGTAAAGCAGCATCATTAAGCAAATCAAAAACATTACGCTAACAATACCAGTTGTGGTTTGTCTAGTTTTACGAAGATACAAGCTTGTATCTGTTTGCTTTTGGCTAATAAAGTGACTATTTCTACGGTACGAAAAAATAGCAAGGACCATTATCAAGACACCACCAATCATAAGCACCAAACCCATTAAGCCGACTAAAATAGCGATTCCTTTATTTTGATGCAACGCTAGATTCTTAGCGAGATCAAATTTTTCAATGACAAAGCCAAACACAAAAATGGTAATCGCCGTTCTAATCCAGGCTAAAAATGTCCGCTCGTTGGCAGCATGGTCTCTAAAGTGTTCAATCATCATTAGCTCCACTTACTTATGGTTTTTTATTTTATCATAAAACCATCAGCATACAACAAAGCACCCTGATAATGAACTTATTATCTGTATCAACTATATTTTAAAAAGATTTATCATTCCTTCTACAACGTGCACTACACAAGCCTTTATACAATGTCAGTTTATCCTTCAAGTAATATGAGAAGATAACTATGTATTGTGGTTATTTTGGATTGGAATTACATTCAATTTTTGTTAAAATAGCTGACCAAAGGTTTTGCTTTTCTCTATGAAAATTTTTGTCGATTTTTTTATACAAGACTCGATAGACTATCTATCGCGCTTGCTTTTTTCTATGGGCAGTGGACTGTTTTTTTTGTTTACAATCTATTTTCATACCCTCTATGGCTTTAGTATTGTTCAATCTACTACTATTGTTGCCATAGCTGGAATGGGCCAATTTATTGGCTCTTTGTGCAGTTACCGCATTACATATACTATAAAAAATTTCATAAACGCAGTTTCCTATTTTTCACCAATTGACACAGCTAAAGCTGCACAAATTGTATTATCTCTATTGGCATCAATGATCCTTATTTTGATGTCCCACACCCATGCTTATAGCTATGTCTGTGTAGAATGTTTTCTTTTTGGAGCTTGTGCTGCAGCATTTATTGCTGTAAATGTTGCCAATTTACTTCACGAAAAAAATATAGCTGATAGTGTCTATGTATCAGCATTATCACGATGGTTTCAAAATATCGGTACAGGTATAGGGCTTTTAGGCATGGCTTTTTTTAGTTATTACCAAGGCCAAATATTTTCAATTATTGGCGTCCTTTCCCTGATGGTTGCAATACTGCAAATATTTAAAAAAAACTCAGGTAATGCTCACATTAGCACAAAAAAAAAGCCCAAAAATATAAAGAAATTTTCAAGCACCATCAAGCTCAAAATAGGTTTATGGCTATTAGCAAACTTACTAGCTGTAATTGCATATATGCAATATCTCACCACATTGCCTATTTTTCTTCATTACAACTACAGCATCAATACCGCACAGTTTAGCCACCTACTCTTAATCAATATTGCTATTGTCATCTTATTTCAAAACCTAGTCCCTCAGATTGCTTCAGTCATAAGCACCAGATATGTCTCAGTAATGGGCGTTTTGCTTATTGGTATAAGTTTTACAATGGTTGCACTATCAAAAAACCTAATGATATTGAGCTTTATTCTATGGTCGCTTGGAGACATATTGTTTTTTGGCGTATCACAAGCCTATATCAAGTTGTTTTCCCAAACGGATGCAAACCTTAATGGCTACTTTAGCGCCTTATATTACGCTGGTTACTTTGGCGCAAAAATGCTTGCTGCGCTTATCGGTGGATTCCTCTATCACCATACAGGAGGCAGCTTTGTCTTATTTTTTGCATTTGTAACGAGCATATTCTCTGGCATGATTTTTTTCATGATTAAAACAGAAAAAACCACCGAACATACAGCACAAAATCTTTCATAATTTATTATCAAGCCGGTCAAAATGTTTCAACAGGTTTATAAATTGGCTCTCGCCTTAGCACAATGTTTAAATTAACCCCAAAAAGAAGGCTTTAAGTTGACATAAATAAATGGATTATGGTATGGTCCTATGGTAATCAAATTAACACATTATAAAAGGGGAGTTAATGTCATGAGTGAATACGAGCAAGAACTAAAATTTTTAGGCTTAGATACGATTAAAAATAATCAATCGTGGTGCGCCAGACATCAACGTACTGGTAAATCAGCTGGCCTAGATGTTATACCTTCAATTAGTGATGTTACTTCTATTCCAAAAACTCGATAAAACTTGATGAGCAAAGGGTCGCTTACCATTCTTGGTACTGGCATCGAAGTTGTATCACATATCACCTTTGAATCTCTGGATAAAATTAAAAAGGCTGCAAAGCTATTTTATCTGGTAAACGATAAAATTTTAGAGGAGTGGCTACTAAGACAAAACCCTGGTGGAATTTCCTTAGCGCACCATTATAAGACAAACCTTGATAGAGAAAAAATCTATAGCAACATTACTAGTGAAGTTTCTGGGGAAGTCATTGCAGGTAATTGTGTCACGCTTGTTTTTTATGGGCACCCCTGTGTTTTTGTCAGACCGATGAGATTACTGATTAATGCACTTGAACCAAAAGGGCATCAAGTAAAAATTCTTCCTGCAGTATCTGCGTTAGATGCACTGCTTGCTGATTTAAAAGCACCACTATCAACTGAAGGGTTGCAAAACTATGAAGCAACGGACTTAGTCCTCTATGAACGGCACCTTGATCCGCGCTCCCCGCTTGTAATTTGGCAGGCAGGAACTTTTGCAAATATTAAAGTATCAAGTGAACTAGGCCTTGGAACCAATCAAAAAAAATTAATATTTTTTATTAATTACCTTCAGCGGTTCTATGATGGCAAGCATACAATTATGATCTATGATGGCTCCATATACCCAGGCTACAAGCCAGAGATAAAGTCTATTTGCATCAAAGACCTAAACTGTAATGTATTAACACCTACAAGCACGCTTTATATCCCACCATCGCAACAAGCACGTATCAATAAAACAACATTAAAACAGCTTGGCTTAAGCCAATAGTAAAGAATATGAGATCATGCTACTTGGCATATATCCCCATAAATGCTTTTAAGAAAGAAGAGCGCGTTGGATTGCCATAGCGCGCATCATATTTAGCTGATTTTTCTGCATACAAAAATCGCTTGTCTTTCTTTAGTGCATCGTCAATGGCCTTTATTTTTCCACTTGGGCTTCCACGTTCGGTAAACGCTTCAAATGTGAATAAGTCACCGAGATTTGAATAAATAGTGCCTTTGGTTTGTGGTGAAACCTTAAGTTCTTGGAGAATTGGCTCAAATGCTTTTTCAATTTGATTCAAATGAATGGAGTCTGGCGTCGTTTTAGAAGCATTTTCTGCCGAAGTAGTAAAGGATATAGAATGGTAAATAGGGGACTGCAAATCAGACATAGAAGCACCCATGATAATAGGGTAGGTTAGAAGTTCTCTTGGTATATTTGTTAATATACGAGTTAGCGCTGATAAAGGCATTGAGTTCTCTGTTGTTATTGGAATATAACCAGGTGTTTCACCAACTGTAACTAAAATAATTTGTTTAATCATCTCATGCGCAAATCGCGTTAGTTTGATATTGTTTTTTTCAATAGCATCTAGCACTGCCCAATCTAAATGATGAATTCTTCTTCTGCAACTGCTGTTAAGAATAAACTTTTCTAGTAAATACTCTTTTACTTTATGCCATTTAGGATTGCTATAAATACTTTCATACCAGATAGGATCAAAAATGAGAAGAGAAGAGTACCAATCAACATTTTCTTTATTAAGAATTGTATTGGTAATAGAAAAATGATCATAAGGGTTTTTCGGCGATAGCGTTCTTGGTATATCGTAGTTTTCAATGAGTTTTTCATAGGTATCTGTATGCCCATTTAAAGATAAAAGTGCAATATCGCGAATACCAGAAGAAAGCATACAAATATTTTCAGGGATAAAGCGTCTAAAAGGATCATACTCAACCTGAGGAGAGAGAGGGATGATATCTCCTGGCTGTAGAATTTTCATCGGAAAATGACGTGAATGCGAATGAAGATACAACTCCAGATTCTTTTCAAAAACCATACATAATGGAGATTTATTGTCCGTTCCAGCACTTTTTAATTGACCATTGTGATCGGGAATAAATAAATTCTTTGTATCTGCAATAGTCATACCATAGGGATACTTCACTAGAGAAATACCAAGATCATTTGATGGATTGATATCATTAATCAAATCATAAAAAGAAGGATTGATGGTTTTGATATCTTCTTTAATCTCATTCCAACAAACACGGCTTTTAATCGCTGTTCTCATATAGGTTTGGGCCAAATGAAAGTTATGCCATCATAGCGATTATTGACGAAAAAGGCAATATAAACCATGTCTAAAAAAAAGCTTGAGCACTTCGTATCACCCCCACATGACATAAAATATATAATGAAATAAAAACTATTATACATTGACAGGTCTTTTGTTTATGCTATGATCAACACGCATAGTTTTTGGGGGAATACACAATCAATGAACCATACACAATCAATCTTAGACTTTGGATAAAACAGAGGCCTATTCATGACTATTATCTTAATTAATGAAAGAGAGTATGTGCATATAGAATCAAAAAGTACCTTTCTTGATGCACCAAACCTCTCTTGGGGCGCAAAAGGCTTATTAAGTTATCTCCTTTATAAAAAAAAGTATTTGATAGAAGATACCAACATCAATAGTTTACTTCAAGAGATAAGAGATGCTGGCTATATTCGTCAAAAACCTCAAGGCGATTATATTGAATATGATGTCGCGCTTGCGCAGATATCTCAAACAAGCACTATAGAACCTGAGAAATTAAAGGGCAAAGAATCCGCGATCCATTGCTGCCTACCTGATTATGTATTAGAGCAACAATTAGAAAAAATTGAGTGCACCATGAAGCAATTAGCACAAGAAGATCGTCAAAATAAGCGCACTCAAATATATTATGCCAATATTGAGCATGGTGCTTACAGCACAAAACAGGATAAATTTGACATTAGAGTTACTCAGATGGAACAATATATTATCGAAGAAATTACTAAAAAACGTGCATCAATAGATACTATGATAAGGAACTTAGAACTATCCGATCTTGCAAATGACTCACATCACAGAGAAAAGCTAAAAAAGATTATCTCCAAAGAGCGCACACAACTACAAGCATTAGAGAAAATAAGCAACACTTTTGATAAGACTCACTGTTAAAAGCAATATCTTTTGAAGATTGGATGATCCATCAAACCATTTTAAGAATCAATCACTCCACCACCTAGACACTGGCCATCTTCATGGTATAAAACCGCGTATTGCCCTGGCGTAATAGCCCATTGATCTTGATCAAACTCAAGCTTAATAGACTTATCTAAAACATGTACCATACAGGCTTGATCCTTTTGGCGGTATCGGGTTTTAGCTAAAGCACGAAAGCTTTTTTCTGGTGGCGGTGTTATCCAATTCATATCGCATGCTTTAAGCTGTTTGGAAAGCAGCAATGGGTGCTGCTCTTGCTGCACACATAGCAACTGGTTTTTCTCTACTATTTTTTGCGCAACATACCACGGCGCATCTGGATAATTTTTTACCCCGCCTATGCCCAGACCTTGTCGCTGGCCTAGGGTATAATACATCAAGCCTTGGTGCTGACCAATAACTTGACCAGATTCACTTATAATGTCTCCTGGTTGCGCTGGAATATAGCGCGCTAGAAAGTCTTTAAAATGTCGTGGACCAATAAAACATATGCCGGTAGAATCTTTCTTATTATGATTGATCAAACCCTGGGCCTTGGCAATTTCACGCACCTTGGGCTTTTCTAATTCTCCAATAGGAAATAACACATCTTTTAATTGGTCCTGAGATAAGGCACAAAGAAAATAACTTTGATCTTTATTAGGATCCAGACCTTTATACAATGCCACATGATCCTTAAAGTTTTTAAGACGACAGTAATGGCCGGTGGCTATTTTATCGGCGCCTAAAGATTTGGCATATTGTAAAAAGTAATGGAACTTAATGTGTTTGTTACATAAAATATCGGGATTGGGCGTACGGTTAGCACGATATTCTGATAAAAAGTGCTCAAAGACCTCATCATAATATTCCGCCGCAAAATTAATGGTATGGAGCACAATACCTAGCTTATCACAAACTTTTTGCGCATCATTTAAGTCTTCTTGTGCAGTGCAATGCGCTTGCTGATCATCCTCTTCCCAGTTTTTCATAAAAACCGCTTCAAGCTCATAACCTTGCTGTAAAAGCATATAAGCACTCACCGAAGAATCAACACCACCAGATAGTCCAACTATTACTTTTTCTGCCATGACAAACACT
>CACEWE010000040.1 GCA_902563055.1 uncultured Gammaproteobacteria bacterium
TGATCGAATAGACGCTGTTAATAAAGTAGTGGACGATATCAATCCAGCACTGCAAGCTATAATAAATAATTTAGAGGATGATGATCTAATAGAGGATGATGATCGAAGTGACGCTGTTAATACTGCGGCCGTTGGTTTAACTGCATGGATAAAAGATGGAATAGAAGGTGAAAAACGATTAGTGGCTGCTAAGCGAATATTAAATTGTTATCTGGCTCAGTTAGAAAAAGAGCCAAAAGAGCCAAATAAGACGGCGACTCAATTAGATTTATCAGAACTAGGCTTAAAATCTTTACCATCAGAAATAGGGAGGTTAAGAGGTCTGATGGGGCTTGAGCTTGAGAAGAACCAACTCAGAGAACTACCTGCAGAATTTGGGCAGTTAACAAATCTGCACGGTCTTTTTCTTAGTGACAATAAACTCGAAACATTGCCTCCTGAAATAAGAAATTTAACAAAGCTATTCTTGCTTGAGCTTAATAACAATAAACTCAAAACATTACCAAAAGAAATAGGAGAGTTAACAGGTCTGGGGTGGCTTTATCTTGATACTAACCGGCTCTCAAGCGTACCAGCAGAAATAGGAAATTTAACAAAGCTGAGAGAGCTGAGGCTTGATGATAACCAACTCACAAGTGTAGAAGGAGTAAATAAGTTAACAAATCTGACAAAGCTTGGTCTTGCTAATAACCAACTCACAAGTGTAGAAGGAGTAGAGAAGTTAACAAATCTGACAGGGCTTAGTCTTTCTAATAACCAACTCACAAGTGTAGAAGGAGTAGAGAAGTTAACAAATCTGACAGGGCTTTTTCTTTCTAATAACCAACTAACAAGTGTAGAAGGGGTAGGGAAGTTAACAAATCTGCAAGGGCTTTATCTAGATAATAACTATCTTCCAGAAACTGAGAGTGGAAAACTACCAGAGCATATGATAGGTCAAGGCGTGGGTACACAAAAGGGAGTCGAAGAGCTTAAGAAAGAGTTTAAAAAGTTGAATAATCAGATTCGGGCGGTATTTGGGTACAAGTTTATAAAAAATCGTGAGATTGGAAAAAGGCAGAGTTGTCAATCAGACCTAAAAGCAGTCCTAGAAGAAAGGTATAAGAATTTTGATCAAAGATTAAAAGGATGCGGCTTTTAAGAAATAACAATTTCTGACGCCACTACCTAGCGTTTTTTGTGCTGCAACACCAATGTTGCCCTCCAGCTGTATGGGGTGGGGCGCTTAATAAAAAGGCTAATTGAACGCCGGCATAGTTTCTAAATAATTTTCTAAGAGTAAATGTCCTAATAAGAAACAAGTTGTCCATTTTAGACGCTCAAGCTTTTAAACCTCATTTCTATACACATGTACTAAATATTGCAATAAAACCACTCATGATGACATTTGGCATCAAGTTATTTTACCCGTGCTGATGCCAATACGCCTGTTCTTCATCACGCAGGGTAAGAATTTCTACGCCATCTTTAGTTACTAAAACCGTATGTTCAAACTGGGCAGAGAGTTTTCTGTCTTTAGTTACGGCTGTCCATGCATCTGGTAAAACTTTGGCGTGGTAGCTACCAGCATTAACCATGGGTTCAATTGTGAAAGTCATGCCTTCTTTTAAGGCCATGCCTTCATGAGGGTTGCCATAATGTAAGACTTGTGGCTCTTCATGAAAGACTGCGCCAATGCCATGACCACAAAAGTCGCGCACCACCGAAAAATCGTGGCTCTCAACATAGCTTTGGATCGTGTGGCCAATATCACCCAGTGTCGTACCCGGTTTGACTATTTTAATTGCCCGCATCATCGATTCATAGGTGACATCAATAAGGCGTTTGGCTAATACCGAAGGGGTGCCAACACAATACATGCGGCTGGTATCACCATGGTAGCCATCTTTTATGACGGTTACGTCGATATTGACAATGTCGCCTTTTTTTAATTTCTTTGGGCCTGGAATGCCATGGCAGATGACATGGTTAATGGAGGTGCAAATAGATTTTGGAAAACCGCGGTAGTTTAAGGGCGCAGGAATAGCGCCTTGTTCTTTTGTAATATAGTCGTGGCAGATCGTGTTAAGCGTATCGGTGGTGACGCCAGCAACGACGTGGGGTTCAATCATTTCTAACACTTCTTTGGCAAGGCGCCCGGCTATGCGCATTTTTTCAATTTCTTGTGGGGTTTTAAGGTTGACGCTCATGCTTTACTCGCAGTTTTAAACTAATGGTGCACCATCATACCGTAAAAATCGCTTTTTTGCAGTAAAAATGCAAAGATTTCTTGCTTTTTAAATGGTTTTGTGGTTTAATAGCCGCGAATTTACGGGCCATGCATATGGTCCATTGGTGGGTTCATAAGGCACAACGCCTTCCCTTGGGTGCTTTTAAGAAAGTTGGGAAGTCGGCTTATGGACCATTCAGTTAACCCAAAAAAGGAGAAAAATAAATGTCTATTTCTATACGTGATATGTTCGAATCAGGTGTGCACTATGGCCACCAAACCCGTTACTGGAACCCTAAAATGCGCCAATATATTTTTGGTGAAAGAAATGGTATCCACCTTATTAACCTTGATAAAACCTACCCAATGTTCAAAGATGTATTGAACTTTATTGGTCAAGTGGTATCTAAAAAAGGTCGTATTTTATTTGTAGGTACTAAAAAAGCTGCCTGTGACGTGATCCAAGAGCAAGCTGAGCGCGCAAATATGCCTTATGTTAACCATCGTTGGTTAGGTGGTATGCTTACCAACTACACCACAGTGCGTCAATCCGTAAAGCGTTTGATTGATCTTGAAAAGCAGCAAGAAGAAGGCGTGTTTGACAATATGATCAAAAAAGAAGCTTTAAAACTAAGCCGTCAAATGGAAAAATTACAACGCAGTTTTAACGGTATTAAAAACATGAAAGGTTTGCCAGATGCTTTAGTTGTTATTGATAGTAACTTTGAAGATATTGCTATTAAAGAAGCACAGTGCCTTGGTATTCCCGTTATTGCTATTGTTGATACCAACTGTAATCCTGATGGCATCGATTACGTTATTCCTGGCAACGATGATGCGATTCGTGCCATCCGTTTATATTTAACCTCAATGGTTGATGCTATCTTAGATGCAAAACAGTCTATTCAAGAAGAAAACTTTGATGAGGCGCCTGTTTCTAAAAAAACAAAAAAAGCTGAACCAAAGAAAGTTGTGAAGGTGCAAACAAAATCTACTGCAACACAAGAGGCTACTGAGCGTACTTTGGAAGTAAAAGAAGAGGCGAAAAAACCAGCAGCCAAAAAACCTGCTGCTAAAAAAGCCACAAAAGCGCCAGCAGCAAAGAAAACAGAAGCTAAAAAAGCCTCTGATGCAAAAAAAATCTCAGAAAGTTCAGCTAGCAAAGAACAAGAAGCTAAAGCTGAATAATTGAATGGATGACAAGGAGAACAAAATGACAATTACCGCAAGTATGGTAAAAACCCTAAGAGAAAAAACTGATGCCCCAATGATGGATTGTAAAAAGGCCCTTACAGAGTCTGGTGGCGATATTGAAAAAGCCATTGAATGGATGCGTAAAAAAGGTCAAGCTAGTGCTGCTAAAAAAGCCACTCGTATTGCAGCACAAGGCTGTATTGTTGCCGATTGTGCTGATGGTTTTGCTGCGATGATTGAAATAAATTGCGAAACAGACTTTGTTGGTAAAGATGAAAACTTCAAGCAGTTTTGTAACAGTTTGATGGGTTACACCAAAGCGCATAAAACCACAGAAATTGCGCAATTAGCAGATGCAACATTAGACAATGGTCAAACGGTTGATGCAGCGCGTTTGGCATTGGTTGCTAAGATTGGTGAAAATATTCAGCTTCGCCGTATGAATACCATTACTTCTAGCCATACTTTAGCCTCTTACACTCATGGTGCGCGTATTGCAGTTTTAGTGGAGCTTGAAGGTGGGGATGAAGCTTTGGCGCGTGACATTGCTATGCATATTGCTGCTATTAATCCAGAGTGTATTCATGCTGATGAAATTCAAGCAGAAACTTTAGAAAAAGAGCGTGGCATTGTTGCTGAAAATGCTAGGCAGTCTGGTAAACCTGAAGCTGTGATTGAAAAAATGGTTGAAGGCAGAATGAAGAAATTTGTCAATGAAATTACTTTGCTTGGTCAATCCTTTGTCAAAGATCCAAGTAAGAGTGTTGAAGCACTGCTTAAAGAGCATGGCGCAAGTGTAAAACAATTTGTCCGCTATGAGCTTGGTGAAGGGATTGAGAAAAAAGAAGAAAATTTTGCAGATGAGGTGATGAAGCAAGTTAAAGGGGAGTAAATTTGTCTAATCCAAAAAAGCGCATCTTATTAAAACTAAGTGGTGAAGCCTTTGCGCCTAAAGCAAGCTTTGGGCTCTGTGGTAAACATATTAAGCGTGTGGTGTCAGAGCTTATTGCAGCCCATCAAAATGGCATAGAGATAGCAGTGGTAGTGGGTGCTGGGAACTTTATTCGCGGCGCCTCTATCAAAGAGCATGACATTGATCCGATTATGGGTGACCAAATGGGCATGATGGCTACGGTTATTAATGGCCTTGCGCTTTTTGATCTTCTTAATCAGGCAGGTATTCCTGCTGTAGTATATGGGGCGAAGGCTATCAATGGGGTTGTGTTGCCATTTCATCATGCTAATGCAAGGGCAGACTTAAGTGCTGGTAAAATTGTGATTTGTGTAGGTGGTACTGGAAATCCTCTTGTAACTACTGATACTGCTGCAAGTTTACGTGGTGTAGAGCTTGGTGTGGATATGTTATTAAAAGCCACGCAAGTTGATGGTGTATACGACTGTGATCCCAATCAAAATAGTAATGCACACTTGTATGACCATATTAGTTTTGATACGGTGCTAGCAAAACAATTAAAAGTAATGGATTTAGCAGCTTTTGATATTTGTTCCAAGCATCAACTGCCGATTCGTGTTTTTAATTTACATCAAGACGGACAACTAAAAAAGGCATTGCTAGGGGAAACCATTGGCACCTTAATTGGAGAATAACATGCAAGATACTTTAAAAGAATCAAGAGACAAAATGGAAAAAGCGATTGATGCATTAAAAGTTGCATTAGCAAAATTACGCACTGGTCGCGCCCATCCTAGCTTATTAGAACAAGTTATGGTTTCTTACTACGGATCAGACGTTCCCCTTAGCCAAGCGGCTAATATTACCGTGGAAGATGCTAGAACGCTCTCTATTAGTCCATGGGATAAAACCATGGTTGCCCCAATTGAAAAAGCCATTATGGCTTCTAACTTAGGTTTGAATCCTTCAACAGCGGGTACAAATATTCGTATTCCTATGCCGCCTCTAACAGAAGAGCGTCGTCGTGATTTATCTAAGCTGGTAAAGTCTGAAGCAGAAACGATTCGCGTTTCTATTCGCAATATTCGTCGCGATATGATTAGTGAATTTAAAGCGCTTGAAAAAGAAAAGCTCTTATCAGAAGACGATCTTCGCAAAGCTGAAGAAAAGGCGCAAGATCTCACGAATGAGTTTGTCAAACAAGTAGATCTTTTGGCTCAGGAAAAAGAACGCGATTTAATGGAGATCTAATCGTGTCTCAAGCCCCTCGCGTACCATCTCATGTCGCCATCGTGATGGATGGTAATGGCCGTTGGGCACAAAATCGAAATAAGCCGCGTACCGATGGACATTTTGCTGCGCTAAGTAATGTGCGCTCTATTATTGAATCATCCGCTCAATCTGGTGTTACAGTACTCACGCTTTTTGCCTTTAGTTGTGAAAACTGGCAAAGGCCTGAAGAAGAAGTACAAACCTTAATGCAATTAATGCTAGAGGCAATTTATAAACACCAACAAGAGTTGGTCGATCAGGGCATTACGGTGCGCATTATTGGCGACAAAACTGCGTTTAATGCAAACTTAATTAAAGCGATGAATCAGTTAGAAGCAGCAACGGCCTCAGGAGGTCGTATGCAGTTGAATTTAGCGCTTAATTACAGTGGTCAGTGGGATATTCTTCAAGCTAGTACTAAACTGGCGCAGGCAGCTAAAAATAATCAATTAGATCTATCTGCACTGAGTGCAAAAGACTTTTCATCCTATCTTGCAACAGCGCCACATAATCGGGTTGATTTATTAATCCGAACTGGAGGTGAGCAACGTATAAGCAACTTCATGTTATATCAAGTTGCCTACAGTGAACTCTATTTTAGTGATCTTTTGTTTCCAGATTTTGATGAAGCGGCTTTTCAACAGGCAATAAGCTGGTATAATCAGAGGCAGCGGCGTTTTGGCAAGACCCAAGAGCAAATCAATAAGCACAAGGAAAAACAAAATGGATAAAAAAAGACTTATCACCGGTCTGTGTTTAGGTGTTCTGTGTACGGTAAGTGTTTTTTGCTTTTCAAGCGTTTTTTTTGCTGCTTTATTAGCGGTTGTTTTGCTATTGGCCGCATGGGAGTATGCGGCTTTTTTATCGCCTTATTGGCTCGTTAAACTTCTATATTTATTATTATTAGCCGTTGTCGGGGCGCTGGTGATGCCGTATATGCATATGGTATTGTTAATGGCTGTTTGTTTTTGGATTGTGGCTTTTATTCTACTTCTCTTGCCTTTTGAAACAGTGGGCTTTTTAAAACATCCTTTGGTGGTTGCCTTATGTGGTTTTTTGATGTTGGTTCCACCTTTTATCGCCGGTTATGCCCTGCACCAAATACCCATTATGCTTTATGGTTTAATACTCTATGTTGGCTTTTATGATACCGGGGCATACTATGTTGGCAGCGCATATGGAAAGCATCGTTTGGCACCGGTGTTAAGTCCTAAAAAAAGTTATGAAGGATTAGTGGGAGGCTTAGTTGTAAGCTTGGTGATTGGGACGCTGTGGTATGTATGTCTTCCAAAATCAATAGCTCCATCTCTATATGCTTATTGGGCGATTGGACTTTTGGCTATGCTAAGTGCTACTTTGGGCGACCTTTTTGAAAGTGCGCTCAAGCGCCTTTTTAAAATCAAAGATTCTGGAACATTATTACCAGGGCATGGCGGTATGCTAGATCGAGTGGATAGTTTACTTGCAGCTTTACCGGTTATTGCTTGGTTATGCTTGTATGTTATTCATTTAAAATAGGAGGGCGCTATGAATCAAACTACTCAAGGTATCGTATTAGATCAGAATATGGTTTTTGCAACAACGGATAAAAACATTACATCCTTTAAAGATATAAGCGCACGCTATTTGGTTTTATACTTTTACCCAAAAGATAATACGCCAGGTTGTACCAACGAAGCAAAGGATTTTACAAAGTACTTTGAAGCCTTTAAGCAATTAGATGCTGAGATTATTGGCGTTTCAAGAGATAGCATTACTAAGCATGAAAACTTTAAGGAGCGGTATGATATTCCTTATCCGCTCTTAAGCGATGCTGATGAGGCTATTTGTAAGCACTTTGATGTTATAAAGCAAAAGAACTTTATGGGAAGGAGCTATTTAGGTATTGATAGAAGTACTTTTGTACTGGATTCTAATGGCCAATGTGTTAAAGAATGGCGCAATGTCAAAGTAAAAGGGCATGTGGAAGCCGTGCTTAACTTTTTGCAAACAGCCTTGTAGTTGCTTATGCTTATTTCAGCTAGTGATTCAAAGCAAACCATAGATCAAGCTACCTTATGCAGTGATCTTCTAGATTGGGCGCGTCAAGGCGGCGCTAGTGATGCTAAAGTAGTCATGTCCTATAACACAGGTTATGAGGTTTCAGTCCGACTTCAAGAAATTGATACGGTTGAATACCATCAGGATATCACCTTAGGAATGAGTGTTTTTAAAGGGCGAAAAAAAGCCCATTTTTCAACTACAGATCTCTCCAAAAAGGCCCTTAAAGAGGCCTTGTCTCAGGCATTGGATGTGGCCTCTTATACACAAGAAGACCCTTGTAGCGCTTTGCCTGACAAGGCTGACTTGGCAGTGGACTTTGATCAGCAGCTTGATGTGTTTCATCCGTGGGATTTGAGTGTAGAGCAAGCGATAGCGCGTGCACTTGAGGCAGAGAGCGTGGCCTTAGATATGGATAATGCTATTGATAATAGTGAAGGTATGAGCATTAGTACCTCCAATAAACAGCGATTTTTAGCCAATAGTCATGGTTTTGCTAAGGGGTATGCGCGCACCAGCCATTATCAATATTTATCGCTTATTGCCAAGCAAAAAGGAAAAATGCAACGCGATGGCCATTATGATGTAAAAAGTCATTACGAAGATTTATTAGGGACTAAATCCATGGCTCAAAAGGCAGTGGAGAATACCAAAAGACGGATTGGAGCAAGAGCTATCGGATCACAAAAAACTCCTGTTATGTTTGCACCAGAAGTTGCTACCACGCTTATTCAATCTTTTTTAAGCGCAATATCAGGAAGTAATATCTATAGAAAATCCAGTTTTTTACTTGATCAGATTGATCAAGCAGTCTTTCCTTCATGGTTTGAAATAATGGATGATCCTTTTGTGCCGCGCGGTCTCTCTAGTGTACTTTTTGATAGTGAGGGCGTAAAAGTACAGCCAAGAACTTTAATTGAAAAGGGCATTTTGCAAAGCTATTTGCTTGATAGTTATGCAGCAAGAAAATTAAAGCTCAAAACCACAGGTCATGCAGGCGGGGCGCATAATATTGTTATCCCTGGCCAAGAAGATTTTGATACCATGTTAAAAAATATGGGTACAGGTTTTGTAGTGACTGAATTGATGGGGCAGGGGGTTAATCCTGTTACGGGTGATTATTCCAGGGCTGCTGGAGGTTATTGGGTTAAAGATGGCGTTTTTGATTTTGCCGTTGAGGGGGTAACCATTGCTGGAAACTTAAAAGATATGTATCAAAACATTGTGGCAGTAGGCAAGGACTATAACCTTAATTCCTCTATCGCAACGGGATCTATCCTGATTGAACAAATGGCACTCTCTGGCAGTTAGCCTCTTTTAACTAACTTGTATGCAGCCTCTAAAGAAGGTCGAGCGCATATAAAGACTGCGATTTGGAAAACGACTACTATCTTGCTCAATAAAACGGTTGTCTTGATCTGTAAGCGTTTCTATTGAATGAATATCATCATAGTTTGTGGTGTCAGAATGGTAAAAATTAAAATTTTTATCTTTTAAAAAGTTCAGTTCTGGTGCCTGGGTTTCTTGGTAATGCTGTTTGAGCATTTGGATAATATTTTTTACTTCTAGGAGGTCGCTTGATACAGTATTACGCTGGTATCTATGGCTTTGAGCTTTTTGGCTTGCTGCAAGTCCAAGTGAATAGTACGCAGGATGATCTGGGCTGGGAGTCATCGACGCTGAATGCATAAGAGAAGGTAAGTACTCTTTAAGTCCATAATGATTGATATAGAGATCTTGAATCCAATCCTTAGGCATGGCCATGTTGTTTTGCGCTATGGTATAGGCAGGGGTTGCGCCATGTGCAATAAGAAAAAGCTGTCTTAAGTAGTCTGGTATTTCAAGCTTTGGTTGAATGTTTTTTTCTTGAATAATATTGTACAAGCGCTTCCAGTTGAAAAAGTGGTTGAGTTGTTCTCTGGTGTTATAAGATCTTTTCCAGCCAAGTTTATAAAGGTAGTGAGAAAACGCTTTATTATTGCTTGATTTAAACCAGTCGCTGCTAAAAAAAATGATTTCGCTATACCAGTTAGCCTCATGATGGTACTTTTGTCCCAGGTGGGAAAAGATGCGCCAATGTTCACGGAGACTCATAGGCATGGTCTCAGATATATTGTATTGCTTGCGCAGTCTGGTATGGGCGCGGTTGTCAGAAATGCGCGGGAGCATAAAAGCCATTCTAGCGCCTGAGTTAATAGACCAGCTAGGCTGTGAGTCAAAGTCACTTAGGTAATTAAGGGTTTCATAGAGGCCGATTAAGTCACCAGGAGATAATAAGCATTGTGGTAAGATTTGTTCTTTTGATTGGTTAAATACCTCGCATTGGCGATTGGTAATGAGGCCAAGTGGAATGTAACTATAGTCTAATTTGCTTTTGAGTTGGTGATTATGTGCTAAGTCTTTAAGGGCAATGGTTCCGCCTTGCTGAAGTGGGAGTTGTAAAGCACCTTTTTTAAAGATAGAAGCACCATAAGGGTAGCGTAGGCGAAATAATTCCATGCTTTCCAAAAAGTGATGTTGCGACAAAATCACAGAGAGCTCTGGGTTAGCCTGTTCTATAACATCTTTTACATCGTTATAACAAAGTCTATCAAAAACAATATCACCACTCATAAGCAACTCTACCTATGCAGTAGTAAGTAGACCTAATTTATCCGCTGCTGCATTTAAGTCTTTCACGGCATCGATAGAATGATTAAGCGCTTTTTGTTCCGTTTGTGATAAATCAACATCTAAAACCCACTCAACACCTGCTTCACCAATAACGACAGGTACACCAACAAATAATTCTTCTTCAACCCCATATTGCCCTGGCTTAAGCTTGGTAGCGGCTGGAAGAATGGCTTTTTTATCAAATAAGAAAGCCTTAGCCATTTCAATAGCTGCCGTAGCTGGGGCATAGAATGCAGAGCCGGTTTTAAGTAGGCCAACAATTTCTCCACCACCTTTACGTGTACGGTCAACGATGGCATCTAATTCTTCCTGGCTTATTTGTTCTGAGGCCACCATATCGTCTAAGGATACGCCGCCAACAGAGCTTAGTTTCGTAAGTGGCACCATGGTATCGCCATGTCCGCCCATCACAAAGCCTTGCACATCTTTAGTTGAAACGTTAAAGTGCCATGCAAGAAAGGTTCTAAATCTGGCAGAATCAAGTACACCAGCCATGCCGACGATTTGTTGATCGCTTACGCCTGAGAAATCTTGTAATAAACGCACCATAATGTCTAATGGGTTTGTAATGCAAATAACAAAAGCATTAGGGCAGTAATTTGCAATGCCTTCGCCAACCGACTGCATCACTTTTGCGTTAATGGCCAAAAGGTCATCACGACTCATGCCAGGCTTTCTAGGAGATCCTGCAGTAACAATAACCACATCTGCATCTGCGATATCTGCATAGTCATTTGTTCCGGTAACGCTAGCATCAAAAAGGTTGATTGGGCCACATTGGGCTAAGTCTAGTGCTTTTCCTTGCGGTAGGCCTTGTGCAATATCAAATAAAACCACATCACCAAGACCCTCTAGTAAACAAAGATGCGCTAAGGTTCCACCAATATTCCCTGCACCAATTAAAGCAATTTTTCTTCTAGCCATGATCATACCCCTTAAATTGAAAAAAAGTACCAGCATGATACAGCTAATTGATGTTTAAATGCAAGTGATTATATTAAGATCTGTACTGCTATAGGAGTTTTTTTAGCTATTGCGCTTAATTACCTTAGCATATGTTGGCTACGGCACTCTTCTGCTCTTTGCTCATCTGTTCCTGTGGCTGTGTTTTTAATGCATCTTTCATAATCATCAAACGACGCCATTGTCCCACTATTAAGTGAAAAAGCCAGGAATATTGCGGCTGCTATTTTTATAAAATTATTTTTCATTTTGATTCCTCCTCTTATGCTTTAATTATAGTACAAGTCCTGTATTATTTCAAAAAAAAATAACATTATCTCATATTTAAGCCAAGTATTTGATTTTATGGGTGCTTATTTTTTGTTTTGAGTGAAAAAAAGTTGATCTATGTTATGATCTGAACTTGCCATATTCATAAAAATAGGCTTATAATTAACTTCACCTTTCACAAGGACGGGGAGTGGAAAGATGGTAAGGGATTTACGTATCTTATTAATACGAGCAATTTTTGAGCAGCAAGCAAGTGGTCGAAGAAATATCAATCAGTTAGGTCAACATGTTGTTTTATTAGATCGTCAGGGTATTCCTGTAGTTGCTACCTTAGAAAAACTAAGTACAGCAGTGCTTCATAAAATTGCAAAAAAACATTGTACCGATACGGTGCAATAAACTGTAAATATGTGCCTAAGTTTGGCTTGTTTAATGGTCTGTTTTTGGCTATGATGGTTCATCATTATTATTGCTTTGGCTAAGCTATGAATCGAAAGGCTCAAATATTTCGTGCTACTTGGGTGAGTGTCTTTGTAAATGCTTTTTTAGCCGTCATAAAAATTATTCTCGGGTTTATTGGCCAGTCACCGGCTTTGTTTGCAGATGGAATGCATTCCTTAGCAGATATGCTTGCTGATGGCCTTATCTTTGTTGCTGCTCATTATGGTGCTATTGCGCCAGATGCTAATCACCCATATGGTCATCGTCGTATTGAAACCTTTAGTGCGTATTTACTTGGAGTGCTTCTTTTTATCCTTGGTCTCTATATAGCCTACAGTGGCATCCATACCATATGGCTTGGTCATTACCAAACTCCGGCATTTTATACAGCTATAGTGGCTATTATTTCTCTTTTTGCCAATGAAGGCTTATATCGTTATTTAATGTTTTGTGCTAAAAAAGCACAGTCTGATTTGGTAGAGGCGAATGCTTGGCATAATCGACTTGATGCTTTAACATCCTTGGTTGTGCTGCTTGGTATTATTGGTGCGCGTTTGGGATATCCTGCGCTTGACCCTATTGCTGCAATACTAGTATCTGTCCTTATTATCAAAATTGGTTATCAATTGAGTATGCGTGCAGTTCGAGAGCTTATTGACGAGGGCTTAGAGAAAGGTGAGATTGCTGAAATTACTGATATTATTGTCGCGGTTCCTGGGGTGGTCGCGATGCATCACTTGCGTTCGCGTAAGATGGCAGAACAAATCCTGATTGATGTACACATTCAGGTAGATCCTTACCTAAGTGCATCAGAGGGTCATTATATTGGCGAGTGTGTTTCTGATGCTATTCGACAATTTCAGCCTAATATGCAAGATATTACAGTACATATCGATGTGGAGCGAGATCCGGATGAGCCTGAAAAGGTTTCGTTGCCTTTGTCGCGGGCAATGTTGTATGCAAAAATGTTGCCTGTATTCACCAAATTTGCAGTTGATGCTCAAAAAGTAGAATGGCAAATTTTTTACATTGATAATGCGGTTCATTTAGTCATTATTTTACCTAAAAGTATAACTAAGGCTAAGGCAAAAGAATTGCAACAAGCCATGCTTGGTCAAAGTAGTGAAATTCAGTCGGTGAAAATTGCCTGTCAAATGGTAGCCTAAGCTTCTTGGCGCTGGCTTGCTTTTTGTTTATTTAAGAGCTGTAAGGCCAGAGCCTGGCTGTGATCGTTGACTTGTCCACTTAATATTTCAGCAAGAATTTGGGTGCGTTGCGGTGCGTCTTGAATGCTGGCAATGGTGGTGATGGTTTTTTCTTTGCCTTGTTTTTTACTTATGTGAAGATGGGCTTTTCCAAGTGCTGCAATTGGTGCCAAGTGGGTAATAGCTAATACTTGTTTTTCCTGGCTCATGGCTTCAAGTACTGCGCCCATCGCCGCAGCAAGTTGGCCAGAGACACCGGTGTCAATCTCATC
>CACEWE010000041.1 GCA_902563055.1 uncultured Gammaproteobacteria bacterium
CCAGTGGATTGTATCAAGGTGTTTTCACAATTGCAAGCAAAAAAAAGCCGCGAAACCGCGGCTTTTTAAATCGATTCGCTTTATATTACAAAGCTTAGAACCATGCGGTAAGATCGATTGTAATTTGATGAAAGATTTCAAAAGGTCTTTGACCCTTGTCACCATCTAAATTATTGTTATTTCCATACTCAAACCCTATTCTACTGTGAGGATTTAAATCATAACTTGCTGAAAGTAACCATAAGTTTTTAGGTGCTTTGTCAGAAAGCCACGCCCCACTTACATTTCCTGCAACATTAAATTTACTTCCTGCAACGTGATTATCAGCTACGCCTATATTTCCTAAGGTATCAATTTCACTTTCACCTTTTGCTTGCCCAAAGGCTCCAATACCTTGAAAACTAAAATGTAGTCCTTCATAAGCATTATTAGTAACTAAGCCAAAAGCTGCTGCACCAAGCTTTTCAGCACTCGCACTTGTTGCATAATGGTTCATGTAACCAAGAGACCAATGACCCCAACTGTCAGAGCTTTCAATATTGAAAGCATAGTTATCAATACCACCAGATTGAAGGGTTTTTTTATAGGTTGAATCTTCAGAGTTATAAAAAGTAGCAACCAAGTTGAAGCCATTGAGTAATTTATCACTACCCACACCAAACCCGTTTACGGCAGGATCAAATGGACGACCGTAGGGAGTAGTTATATAGATGGCGGATGAAAAATCACCAAAAGCCAAATCTTTCTTACCGCCGAAGAGGTAAAACTGATCATTTACATTCCAAAGACCATAGGCTTGATCTACGTTAAAGGACTTAGCATTAAGCGTTCGGGTGTTACCTGAAAAATCCTTCGCCTTTGTCCAGTTACTATTCACATTAGCAGAAGAGAGAACAACAAGACTAATATCGTTACCGATACGACCAACCGTGCTTACTTTAGCAGCATCAAAACCAAAATTGAGGGCTGTATCTTCATATGTACTGGATGGACCATCTTTGTACTCAGCATTCTGATAGCCCCATGCCAAATAGCTACCTAGCGTTATAGAATTGGCTGACAATTTTGCATTTTTAACATTGGCTGATTGATCAACTGCAGATGCACCGTTAAGTAGTTCATAACTCAAATCAGCATTTGTGCTGACAAGACCACCAGACATACCGTTTACTTGGTTTTCAAGTGCCGATATGCGCGAAGATAAATCATTACTTTGTGCAAACAGACAAGTTGATGTTAGTGCAACAGCAGTAGCTGCAACACTAGCTATTAGTTTTGTAGACATAAATTTCTCCCTCATAAAAATTATTTTTTCATATATTCAGTTTTCAACGTACCAGGATGATACAAGCACACCTTGAATAAGCATTATAACTGGATGTAAGTACTTTTCAACCCTATCATAAAACCCAAAATAATAAGCAAAAAAAAAGCCGCGAAACCGCGGCTTTTTATATCGATTCGCTTTAATATTACAAAGCTTAGAACCATGCAGTAAAATCAACAGTAAATGCGTTAAACTGCTGATCTTTAACTATAGTGTTGCCCGTGCGTTTGAATGCAGTAATTTTTTTGTCGACACTTAATCTAGCAAGCTCAACACCAATATTTGCATGTGCATTAAGATCATAGTTAGAAGATAATACCCACTGTGATGCTTTACTATTTTTTGCTTGACCATTATCAGTCGTACTGTAGGAAAGTGCAGCGTTAATACCACTATCTGCTATGTTGCTGTATGTACCACCAAGATCCCACTGAGATCTCTTGTTCTTCGCACCGCCTAGTTTTTTACCTAACTGGAAGTAGTTACCACTGAATGAGAAATCAGTACCTGGCAAATCATAACCAAAGTTAACAGTCATCGCACCAACTTTTCCACCAGCTGCTGCAGTGGTAGGATCAACACCAGCAGCGCCAGCGCCATTTTTTTGAGAAGCGGCATTCATGATACCAGCACCCACGCGAAGACCATCAGCTAAACCGCTATAACTTGTGTTAAGGGCCCAGTTAGAAACACCTGCTTTATCTGGAGCTTTGTTATATACAGAGTCATTAGAGTTGTATAATGTACCTACAACAGTAAGACCATCTATCATAGTATCACTACCAATACCAACACCGTCTACAGTACCACGAACAGAGTCGATATCACCAGACATATAGTTTACAGAGCTATAATCACCAAATGCTAAATCTTTTTTACCTCCGAAGACGTAAAACTGATCATTCACATTCCATACACCATAAGCCTGTTTGACGTCGAAAGGACCACTGATGTTGCGCACAACTTTTTGGCCAGAGGAGTCATCTGTTGCTTTGCTCCATGACTTGTTATCCTCTGGTATAGCACTGGATGTAACAACAATTGACACATCATTACCAACACGAGCAACCATACCCATGGAAGCTACGTCAAAGCCAAATGTTTGACCAGTAGTTACTTTTGCTACATCAGACGCTTTGTAATTAGAACGCTGGTAACCCGCTTGCACATAACCACCAAGAATTAAACTGTTTGCTGACAATTTAGCATTCTTCACATTTGCTGATTGATCAACTGCAGATGCACCGTTTAGTAAGTCGTAACTTAGTGCAGAGTTTATAGTTACAGCACCACCAGTCATTGAATTGATTTGACTCTCAAGCGCAGATACACGCGAAGATAAGTCATCGTTTTGCGCAAAAGCACAAGCTGAAGCTAGGGCAACAGTTGTAGCTGCAACGCTTGCGATTAATTTAATAGACATATTTTTTCTCCCTCTAAATGAGTAATTGGTTTTATATAAGTATCTGACTTCAAAACAGTGTTTGCAGCAGATAACCGAGTGATATTATCAAGGTATTTTCAAAATAGCAAGTACTATCACAATACTTTTAAAAAAAAGCCAGAGCATCAAGCCCTGGCTTTAAAATTTAGACTTCCTTGCTAGAAAAAAGCCAAAGAAGTTTGCGCTTTAAAAGCAGTGGTCTAGAACCACGCTTTTAAATCAACCGTGATGGAATTATATGCATCGCTTTCATTATAATGAGGATCAACTCGATCGTTATTCGCGCGACCGTACTCAAGACCTAACACAGCTTGACTGTTTAAGTCATAGGTTCCAGAAATAATAGTTTGCTGCTTAGAGGTCCCAACTAAAAATGGGTTTGATAAGCCATTTTTAAGCTTAGAGTAACCTACAGATAAGCCAAATTTAGAATCTTTAGGATTAAAACTAGCATTTGCACTGTACATGGTTCTACGAGAGGAAGCATCAGACGTTGCATTATTGGCTCTGGTGTAGTTTCCACTTATGCTAAGATCGGTATTTGGAATAGCATATGAAGCGTTTGCAGTTAATGCACCAATTTTAGAACCACTAGACTTTTGAGCAAAGTGATTCATGTAACCAGCACCTACCGTTAAGCCATCAAGCAATCCATTGTATGAAGTGTTTAAGGCAAAATTTTCAACGCCATCGTCATCATTTGCGAACGTACCACCGCCGGCTGTTGATGGAAGGTTAAAAGCGATCTTATTGCCCATGACACTTTGTTTAGTATTATAAACAGTAGCGACCATATCTACACCTTGGAAGTTGGTTCCGAAACCAATACTATCTACCGCAGCAAAAACAGGGCGATCAAGGTTAGCAGTTAAAAAGTTGTTGTCTGAAAAATCACCAAAAGCAAGGTCTTTCTTACCTGCAAAGGCATAGAACTGATCGTTGATATTCCACACGCCATAAGCCTGCGCAACAGAAGGAGCATTTGTACTAATTTCTCGAGAAGTATCAGCAGTGTCACTTGCATCATTCCACTTCAAGCCATTAGCGTTATCAGACCCAAACTTAGTATTTAAAGCCACAACCAAGGTTACATCATCGCCAACGCGAACAAATGTACCAAGATTAAGCGCATCAAACCCTGCACCATTTCCAGTAGAATATACATAATCATAGTCTAAATTACTATTAACTCCCCTATACTCTGATTTTTGAAAACCCATCATTGCATAACCGCCAAGCGCAATAGTATTAGCTGCCATTTTGGCATCTTTTACATTTTCAGCTTGATCTACAGATGCGTGACCACCTAGTATATCTTTAGAAAGATCAGAGCCTAAAGCAACTACGCCTTTAGAACCTGAACCCATGTTATTTACTTGACTCTCTAGCGCATTAACGCGACTAGATAAATCACTTTGTGCAAAAGCACAGCTTGAAGCTAAAGCAATTGCGGTAACTGCTACGCTTGTCATTAATTTGATAGACATAAATTGTCTCCCTCAAGTTGTTAGTATTTTATAAAATGTTTTTTTTGCTATTGAATGCACTACAAGCGTAGCGCGATGTCAATAGAAAACATGGCATTGTAACAGTGCTTTTTTTATAATGCAAGTGAAATCACAAGCACGCACTTAAAGCCTTGTAAATGTATAGAACATGGGCACTTTTATGCCTTTGTGCACCATAGACCCTACATGACAAAAAGCACATCAACTGGTATACTTGTGCGCCATAATTGATAAGGAATCTGTAATGGACCACACTACTGAAAAAACTTTAATTCATATCCCAAGCTTATTGGATGAAACAACGTGCATGCAAAACCTTAGCCAAAACCTCAGTTACCATTATCCTGAATCTCAAACCACTCCGCTTGCACGCTCACTCACCCAGCACATGCGTGAAAACCGCCAAAACGCAGGTGGCATTGATGCCTTTATGAACCAATATGACCTAAGCAATGACGAAGGCATCGCCTTAATGTGCCTTGCTGAAGCGCTACTTCGGGTTCCGGACTCTAAAACTGCTGATGACCTTATCCAGGACAAACTCTCCAATGCTCAATGGCAAAACCATCTTGGCAGCAGCCATTCTAGTTTTGTCAATGCTGCAAGCTGGGGGCTGATGATTGGCACCCACTGCATACAAAGACCCGACCATGAAGCCTCACACTATCAAAAGCTCTTTCAAAACCTATTAGCAAAAAACTCTAAACCCATTATTCGCAAAGCCATTTTACATGCGATGAAAATTATTGGCGAACAATTTGTAATGGGACAAGATATTAAAGCCGCCATTAAACGCAGCCAAAAAAAAGCATTGAAAAATTTTCGCTATTCGTTTGATATGCTTGGCGAGGCAGCAGTGTGCCAAGAAGATGTTGACCGCTACATGAGCGCCTACCAAGAAGCCATTGCCGCGCTTTCTCATCAGAAAAAAACCACCCTAGAGAGCGCATCAAGCATTTCCATTAAACTCTCTGCCTTGCACCCCAAACTTAATATCCTTCAACTTGAAGATATCAAAACCACCCTCTACGGCCGCCTACTTACACTGTGCAAACAAGCAGCTAAAGGAGGCATTGCGCTCACTATTGATGCCGAAGAAGTGTTTCGTTTAGAAACCAGCCTGATTCTTTTTGATGCGTTGGCTCAAGAACCTGATCTTGCAAACTGGAACGGCCTTGGCCTGGCTATCCAAGCTTACTTACGAGCCGCCCCCAAGGTTATTGAAACCATTATTGCTATTGCCCAAAAAACCAAGCGACGCATCCCGGTGCGCCTTGTAAAAGGAGCCTACTGGGATAGTGAAATTAAATACGCCCAACAACATGGCCTTGAAACCTATCCAGTGTATACCAAAAAACTTCATACCGACATAAGCTATCTAGCCTGTGCAAAAATGTTGTGGGATAACAAAACTTGGATATACCCACAATTTGCCACCCACAACACCCAAACTATTGCCAGTATTTTAACCCTTACTCAAAATAGTCCTGATTTTGAATTTCAGTGTCTTCATGGCATGGGCGAAACGCTGTATAACCATATTTTAGAACAGTTTCCTGAAACCAATTGCCGCATTTATGCCCCAGTTGGACGCCACAAAGCGCTTCTGGCTTATTTAGTGCGACGCCTTTTGGAAAACGGCGCCAACACCTCTTTTATTAATCGTATTGCTAATGATAACTTACCTATTGAGCAGCTTATTGCCAGCCCCCTTTTAACACTGCAAGCAGAAAAGATCAGCCCACACCCACGCATTCCTGCACCGCCTCAATTACACAAAGGTAGAAAAAATGCCCGCGGACTCCACTTTGATCAACAATCTGTTTTAAATCAAACCAAGGCACATATAGATCAATTCTTTCCAAACCAACTAAACGTTGCTTCGCGTTTAGCCCTAGAAACACCCAAAGATTCTAAACAAAAAAATCTGCAACAAAACTATAACCCAAGCGTGTTAGACCACCTTGTCGCAAATGTTTCATGCGCAGATGAAGCATCCATTAATCCCGCATTTAAGCTAGCACAAAACGCGTTAGATCCCTGGCAACAAGCCCCAGTAGAACACAGAGCGCAATGCCTTGACAAACTAGCAGACCTTGTAGAAGAAAACCAAGATCAACTTATTGCACTGTTAATGGCAGAAGCTGGAAAAACCCTTGCCAATGCGGTTGGAGAAATTCGTGAAGTGGTTGATTTTGCTCGCTTTTACAGCCAACAAGCCCAGGCATTAAACTCTAAAGCCACTGAATTTAAAGGCATCACCGGACAAACCAACCTGATGCGCTATCACGGCAGAGGCATTATGGTATGCATTAGTCCTTGGAACTTTCCTTTAGCGATTTTTCTTGGCCAATTGTGCGCAGCTCTGGTTATGGGCAATGCTGTCATGGCAAAACCAGCCGAACAAACCCCAGCCATTGCAACATTTGCTGTTGACTTAGCCCACCAAGCCGGCGTTCCAAAAGCCATACTACAATGCTTTCTTGGAGATGGGGAAACCATTGGCGCTAACTTGGTTAATCATCCTCTAGTTGCAGGCGTGGTGTTTACTGGCTCCACCCAAGTGGCCAAAATTATTCAGCGCCAACTTGCAAAAAAAGATGGACCTATTGTACCTTTGATTGCCGAAACAGGCGGCCAGAATGTCATGATTGTAGACTCCACTGCACTTCCAGAACAAGTGGTACAAGATGTGATCTTTTCTGCTTTTGATAGCGCAGGGCAGCGCTGTTCTGCACTGAGAATATTACTTGTACAAGAGGATATTGCCCCAGAACTAACCACGCTTCTTAAAGGCGCCATGGATACCCTTGTTATCGGCAACCCCCATCAAACCAACACAGAAATTGGCCCCGTCATTGATAAAGAAGCCTATAATCATATTCAAAACTATATTCAAAAACAAAAAAAGAATGGCACATTGTTACACCAGTGCACTGTAGACAAAAAACTTAATGGTAATTTTATTGCACCAGCGTTGTTACAAATCCAAAGCCTTGAGGATTTAGGTGAAGAAATTTTTGGACCGGTCCTGCATATACTAAGTTATAAGAGTAAAAACATTGATGCTGTTTTAGAATCAATCAACCAATTAGGCTTTGGCTTAACCTGCGGAATCCACACCCGGATTATGCATTTTGCCACGTACTGTACCGCACGCTTAAAAGTGGGCAACTGCTATATCAACCGCGATACCATCGGCGCAGTAGTGGGCGAACAACCCTTTGGCGGCGAAGGACTTTCAGGAACCGGACCTAAAGCCGGTGGCATCAATTATCTACAGCGCCTTTCAACAGAACGATTAGTTACCACCAATACCACTGCAACCGGTGGTAATACTGATCTTTTAAGCCTGGATGATAGCCTTTAAAAGCTTCCATATTGCAATCTTATAAAGAGATGATACAATCAAGTTTTTACAGAATAAGGCGCGCAAATGCTTGCAGATTACTATGATATTATTGCTCAATTTATTACATCTTTACATCCTGCTCTAGCGATCACTCTTCTTGTATGTGTAATTTTACTTGTGGCATTTATTTTTGATAAAGCCATTATGACTATTCTAAAACGCAATCTTTTTAAATCTAAAACTCATACACGCACAAAACTTATAACCCTGCTTCATAAACCTATCTACTATTCGATTCTGTTTGCCGGCATTATCATTATATTCCATTTTATTTCCTTTGATCCGGATATCGAATGGACTATTAGCTCTGTTTTAAAAACTATTCTTATCCTAGTTTGGGGTAAAGCTTCTATAGACTTAAGCACGCTCCTTATTTCCTTAAGATATAAAAATCAAAAAGGTGGCGCCATAGTCAATATTCATACCAAGCCACTTTTTGAAAACGCCGTCAAAATACTTGCTTACATTTCCATGGTGTATTTTACCTTCCTAGCTTGGGGACATGAACCTACTGCATTGGTGGCTTCTGCTGGTATCTTATCCATTGCCATTGGTTTTGCTGCAAAAGACACCTTGGGCAATATTTTTTCTGGGATTTTTATTTTAGCCGACACACCTTATGCCAAAGGTGACTATATCAATTTAAGCTCAGGTGAGAGGGGATATGTCACCCATATTGGTTTGCGCACAACCCGTATTATGACCAGAGATGATATTGAAATTATTATTCCAAATGCTACTATTGCCAACAGTCAAATTATCAATGAAAGTGGCGGACCACAAGAAAGAGAACGCATTCGCGTCAATGTTGGGGTGGGCTATGACTCAGATGTTGATGAAGTGGAAGCCTGCCTAGTAAACATTGCCAAAGAAAGCGAACTAGTCTGTAATGACCCCGAACCTAGAGCGCGCTTTAGAACCATTGGCGCCTCCTCGCTAGACTTTCAACTGCTATGCTGGATTGACAAACCTGAAGATCGAGGCAGAACCATTCACGAGCTTAATAAAACTATTTTTAAAACCTTTACTAAAAAAGGCATCGATTTGCCTTACCAACAACTTACTGTTCATCATATTAACCAAAGCCAAACTCAAAGTGCCACACTTTGAAATATTTAAGGATACAAAAGCCATGAAAAAAATACTCTATACCCTGCTACTATCCCCCTTACTCGTTATACTTATTGGCTGTAGTACCGCACAAAGCCAATATGGGCTATTACAGATGTTTTCTATTACTAAAAGCGCCAGCGATATTCAAGATATGGACTTTAAAGCCCTCTACTCCATCAAAAATAATGATTTGTGCGCTGCATACTTTGACTCTAAAAGCCCTATATTGCACCAAGAAATTGTTCGCAGGAATCTTATCCCTTCAAACCAATGGGATGATGTAAACCGTAATGTTCTTATCAAAGATATGCCCCTGTGCGCAGTACTTGCAAGCCAAGGCAAACCGGACGGCGTTATAATGGGGCAAAAAGTTCTAGAACTGCACTACAATGACAACACCGTGGTACTTGATAAGCTCAAAACTCACTACGTCTTACAAAACCCCTAAATAGCTTTCTTATTTTTGCTTAGACTGAGGCAATTGCAACCAATAGTTTTTATCATGCGTATCTAGCGTGGTCTTTTGCACAGGTACTTGCTTGAGCGTATCAGCCTGTGGCGCACTTATATCAGGGGGGCTTTGTGTAAGCTGAGATGGCGCTTGATTTAGCTCAGCATCGGCAACTGGGTGCGATACAGTGCTGGATTTTTGCATGGTTCCCAAACTTGCATCAGCAGAATTTTTTGTCGCCACATGCTCCTGACTTACGATGGCACCTGTAGGGAGATCCTTGGCCATGAGCTTTGGATTTGCCTGAATTTTCGCTAGTGGCTTTTTCATAGCAGTTGGACCAGAGCTTACAACGGTAACTTTGTGATAGGTCCCGCCTGTTTTTTGCCAAGGTTGGTGATATTTAAAACGCAAGCGTGCTTGCTGCGGCGCGGTAAAAAAGGCCGGAAGGGCAACGAATGTAAACTGTGCTTCACCACCAACGCCAACATATCCTTTAGGATGGGCATCTGGGTGATACTGATAGGAAACGAGCTTTAATACCTGGTGATCATATTGCATCAAAGACCAGCGATATCCTGTAGTGGCATTAGCTTTTAATACTACATCAAAGGTCGGCTTTGCTTCCATAACCATCAACACTTCATCAGCAAGGCTATTTTTGTCTTTAGATTGAGCGCGATGTTTGGGTTTTTGCATATGGCCAGGTGCTGGCATGACTGGACCTAACTGTGCCTCTGGCAACAATACTTTTGGAATGCTTGGATGTACTTGGGCCGCTGGCTGCGCAGCAAAGCTCACACCACAGAGTACGGTGACAACACTGATAACAATCGGTTTAATATATTTTTTTACCATTATCTTAATCCTTCTTTTTAACAACGACCCATCCTAAAACAAATACCAACATGAGGCAAGTACTTGAGATTAATTATTATTTTTGTGCCTTATGTGGCAAGCTTTCTTGGCGTGCAGCTGGTGTGATAATGTTATAGCCTAACTTACGCTGCAACTGACGGATACTATCGGCGCCACCATAGGTTAACCCAGAACGCAAACCGCCGATAATATCAGCAATAATTGCGTCTTGATCATCACGATAGGGCACTTTTGTTGCAACACCTTCTGCCGTTTTCCAGTCTGGCATATGACCCATAAAATCATCCTGAGCCTCTTTAGAGGCCATGCCGCGATACATTTTGTATTTGCTGCCATCGGCATCTTCCACTACTTCTCCTGGGGTAACAGCAGTGCCGGCAAACATACCGCCAAGCATTACAAAATCTGCACCAAAAGCCAATGCTTTAACCACATCTCCAGAAGTACGCAAACCTCCATCGGCCACAATGGAGCGATCGACCTTGGCACATTCTTGTACGGAATACAGCGTTGGTACTCCAAAACCAGTTTTTATGCGCGTGCTACATACTGAGCCGCCACCAATGCCAACTTTAATAATGTCCGCGCCACAAGCGGCAAGATAATCTGCCCCTGCATAGGTCGCAACGTTACCGGCCATAATGCAGGCATTTGGCAAAATCTTTTTGAGGGATTTAAGGGTTTTACCAATATATTTAGCATGGGCATGGGCTACATCAACACAAAAGTAATTAGCCCCGGCATCACGAAGGGCACTGGCGCGCTCTAGCTCATCCTTCGAGCACCCCACTGAAATAAATGCTTCTCCCGAACAGGCTTTGTAAGCTTTGATATTATCTTCAATACTCCAAAAGCGGTGTAACACACCAATACCACCTTTATCGCTCATAAAGCTTGCCATCTTGGTTCCTGTAACGGTATCCATGTTGGCGGTCATAATGGGCAGATCAAGCTTTAACTGACCCGTTTTATCGGTCATAGAAATATCTACCATTCGCCGTGATTCAAAATGGTTGTAGTTAGGAATTAAAAGGACATCATCAAAGGTAAAAGCATGATCAGACATAAGGGCATCCTCAAGGTTGATTAAAAAAGCCATTTATTGTAGCTCAATTAATGGTCATACACAATGAAAATGCCCCTTATTTTATGCTAATAATCCATAACAGAGCCTGGAAAAATCTGCACTTTTTGATCCTCTACCAAATAAAGGGTATCGACCAAAGTACTTAGCAAATGCCGATCATGGCTAATAACCACAAGTGCCCCTGAAAATTCAAGCAAGGCATAGCTTAAGGCTTGACGCATATTCAAATCCAAATGATTACTTGGTTCATCTAGTAATAATAAATTCGGTCTTTGAAAAACCATCAGTGCCAATGCCAGGCGTGCCTTTTCCCCTCCGGATAAAACAGCAATACAGCGTTCACTTAAGTCTTTGTTAAAGCCAAAAGAAGCAAGATGCGCAAGGGCTACTTTGTAACTTATACTCGGGTTCAAATGGCACATCAGTGCAATAGGACTGGAGTCTAAATCTAAGGTATCAACCTGATGCTGCGCAAAATAGGCAATTTTTAGCCCAGGATACCTTTCCACAAGCCCTTTTTGTGGCGCCAAAGTACCACACAAGCCTTTAATAAAGGTAGATTTCCCTGCGCCATTAAGTCCTAAAATTCCAATTCTATCACCAGGATAAATTACACAAGATACACCCTCTAGTACAGGGTCTTGATAGGCAAATGTTGCGTGCTCTACCTTCAGCATAGGCCTGGGCATGGCCTCGGGTTTTAAAAAAGAAAAAGACATGGTTTTTTCTAAGAAAAACGGTGCAACCTGTTCCATTTTCTCAAGTGCTTTTTTGCGACTGCGCGCTTGTTTGGCTTTTGTTGCTTTTGAACCAAAACGATCAATAAATTGCTGATAATGCTTCATAGTCTTTTGCTGCTTTTGGTATTGAGCTTGCTGGTGCTGGATGTTTTGAGCACGCTGCATCTGAAAATTACTATAATTACCATGGTAATGATGCCAGCTGTTTTGACTAATATGCATAATATCGGTTACGGTATTATCCAACAATGCCTGATCATGCGATATCATCAGTATTGCGCCGGGATATTGTTTAATAAATTTCTCCAGCCATATAATACCCTCCATATCCAGATGATTATTAGGCTCATCAAGAAGCAGTATATCACCGGGGGCAAACAATGCTCTTGCAAGCGATGCACGCATCCGCCAAGCCCCAGAAAACTCAGATATCGGCAAGGCTATTTGGGCATTTGTAAAGCCCAGGCCATGCAAAATAGTTGCCGCCTCTGATTCACGACTATAGCCATCTATATCCGAAAGATCATTATAAGCTAGTGCAATATTGATACCATCATTTTCCTGCTGGGCACGCATTAAGCGCTGATAAATTTCAAAGAAATTTTCATCAGATGCCAACACATGCTCCAATACTGAACACTCAAGGGCTTTTACTTCCTGCTCTAAGGCCGCAATGGTGATATTATTCTGCCATTCTATCCGTCCTTGTGCTGGCTCCAAGTAAGCTTGAATCATTGCAAATAGCGATGATTTACCGCAGCCATTGTCACCAATAATGCCTATCACTTGTTTAGGGTAGACACTAAAATTTATATTTTCGATTAATGTTTGTGCGCCTATACTAAGGGCGACTTGATTGAAAGTTAACACTATATTCTCCTAAGAAAGTTTTATATTGAGACTGTATTGAGCACCCACTTGGCTCAATCTGCCTCTTATCACCAAATTTTAGATACACGGGTCCTGTAAAAGGGCTGCTATCCGGTGATAAAAGTCAACTTAGGATCTTTAGAAGTAGCAAGGTACAAAGCGACAATCACTGCTTTTGCAGCGCATTGGATACTGGATATAACG
>CACEWE010000042.1 GCA_902563055.1 uncultured Gammaproteobacteria bacterium
CAACTATCGGCTGCAAGGTTTTTTCTTAATTGGCAAGGAACATTATTTGGTAAAAGGCTTATAATGCCTAAGACTAGGTTTGGGCTCGTTGCAAAAAAACAGCATAATAGCTTTTTGGGCGAACTAAGATATTATTATGGAGATGCACCAGTTGCTGGCCAGGAGTCTAGAATAGCACTCATTTGATCAAGCAGGTCTTCTTGTTGGTTTTTTGTGGCATTTTCTTTTAGTTCTTCGCAAAATTCTCTTGCTTGGAGTGCATCATCTAGACTTTTATTCTCAAATTTAGCTTGCAATAATATTATGAGATCATCGTTTTCTTCAGCAAGACCAAAGATGGTTTGAGCTGTTTCACAAATAGTATCTTTGTATTGATCAGCGTTTATTATGGCCATAAGATTGTCACTGCCTAGTGCTTCTGGTTCGGTATGGCTCAATTGTGCTTCTGATTCGTTATGGCTCAATTGTGTTTCTGGTTCGGTATGGCTCCATTCTAATAGTGCAGATCTTGGAGTTAAGGGTTCGCTTTCGGGGTAAGAGTCATCAATGTCTTGTATTTTCATGAGCGCTTGGCCTAGGGTTTCCAATGTGTCATAAAGCTTCACTACTTGTGTATCTTCGCACTGGTCTAGAATTTGACTACGCCTATAATTGACATATTGATCTAATAGAATAATTATTTCTTCTTCATCATTATCATCTGTATGTTCATCTGTTGCTACAGTGTATGTGGCTTCACTATCTGATAAGGCATTTTCTAATGCTTTATTAATTGACTCTAGTTTATTTGTTAGATCAACAAACCCATCCTCCAAGCATAGCGTGGGCAAGGAAAGTTTTTCTAGTAAGCTATTTAAACGTTCTAAATCCTCAGCTGAAAAGGTACTGATGGGTGGAATTTCTGAGCAAGGCTCGGGGTTTTCTATATCACTAAGTTTGATTGATAATAAACATAGTTGACTGTATACCTCATCTTCATCAGGGTTATATCCTTTGTAAAGGCGTTTTCTTTTATAATCTACATAATGTTCTAAGGCGTCCAACAAGCCTGTAATTCTATCTGTTTCTTGGCTATCACCGCTGATTTCTATTGGGTCAGTTTCAAGTGGAACACGTGCAGCACCCAACTCCCAGTCAGATAATTTTTCTATGATGCTTTGGATGTCTTGCGCTAAATCGTCTGTATGATCACTATAAGCGATTTTTGGAAGGCGATATTCAGTCAGTAGTGCATCTAAAGTGTTTAAATGTGAATCAAGCATTTCTTTTTCCAAAATATTTTTTACCATGTTATAATAAATAAATTAAACATATATATCAATATAAATTTGCAGTAAAATGTTATTATTGAAAGTAAATTTTTCTTTTGCGTAAAATGGCACAAAAGTACACGGGGCATCACCTATGGTGTAACAGGGCGTATTGTGCCATAATGAAGCAATTTAAATATATGGAGATAGTATGTCTATCCGCTATCTGATTTTCGATTTAGGCGGCGTTATTGAAACCATTAATATCCCACAATTCTACCAAACCTTTCGCCAATTAGGACACCCAGACCCAGAAGCCCTGTTCTCACTTGAACAACAACGCGCTTTTTTTGATCGTTTTGAAATAGGACAGATATCCCAAGAAGATTTCCTTAAGAAAATGCACCAATCATGCCCCTGCAATATCAACGATAAAGCTATGATGGAAGCCTTTAGTACTATGCTCGATGGCATATCTAGCGATAATATCTCTACCCTTAAAACCCTGAAAAAAAAATATCAACTCTACCTCCTCTCCAATACCAATAGCATCCATATGCAAAGTATCCTTGCCGCGGCACAAGAAAAACACGGTATCAACCTCCTAGATTGCTTCGATCAGGTCTTTCTCTCCTACGAAATTGGCCTGCGAAAACCCAATCCAGCTATTTTTAACTACGTGCTAGATACAATCTCCCAAAAACCACAACACGGCCTCTTTATCGATGACCTCAAAGAAAACGTCAATAGCGCACAAACCACCGGCCTCAATACCCTACACTACCCCCATAATCAGCCCCTGCGCCAAGGCTGTAAAAATCTTCTTTAAATAAAAAGTAGTAAAAAATACAATAAATATGTCAAATAAAACTTGATATTTAACAAAACTGTACTATAATTAGTGTATAAAAATTATAACAATATAATAAAATATAAAAATAATAATAAGGTACAATATGCAAATACTCCATAAAATTCGTATGTTTCTCATTATATTCTTCTGCCTCTTTTTACTGGCAGGAAAAACCATTCTCATGGCTGTTGGTTTGGGCGTCTTTGCGGTAGGGTCGCAGTCAGCACTAGATAACGTGCTACAAAATCGCAACACTACGATTGTAATTGAAAGCCAAGATCAACCATCACCTTTTTAAAGCGTCTTATTATTCGTAATTGATCGCTATTGTTGCGTTTGATTTGTGCTTTGAAGCTTTTTCAGTTATGCTCAATCCTATAATTTCAAATATAAAGATAAATTGTGATTGATGAAAAAGGTTTCCGTGCCAATGTTGGCATTATCATATTTAATGATCATGGCCAGGTTCTCCTAGCCAAACGCTATAATCAAGATTCTTGGCAGTTTCCCCAAGGTGGTGTAGATGAAAATGAAACGCCCTTAATGGCTATGTATCGTGAACTCTACGAAGAGTTAGGCCTTAAACCCCAAGATGTCACCTTGGTGCAAAGCATTCCTTTTTGGTTGCGTTATAAACTTCCCCAACGCTATCTTCGCCCAAATGGTCCCTATTGTATTGGCCAAAAACAAAAATGGTTTTTGCTAAAACTCAGCGCCGATGAATCAAAACTCAATTTATTTATCAGCCCAAAACCAGAATTTGATGCTTGGCAATGGAGCCATTACTGGTCTCCAATTAAACAAGTTATTCACTTTAAACAAAAAGTCTATAAAAAAGCGCTTAAATACTTTCGTTATCCGATTAAACAGGCCATAAGCCACAAGCAGTCAACTGCTTCTTAAGGTTATTGCTTGGGGTTGCGCTTTTTAGCCTTGGCGCGCGCACAAAAATCATGAATTGAAATGTGCTCAACAATTTCAATCGGAGTTTGTGGCGCAATGACAAATTCACTCGGCCCTAAAACTTGGTGATCCTTTTGATTCCAGTTATAAGTATAACCTAAGCCAGTCCAAGGATAACCGTTTGGCGTAAATGAGCCCTCTACTTTATGCTTGAGCCATAGATTATAATTACTATCGCTGCTTGCTTGATAGGTACAATGCCTTTCATCTATTGCATCACTTGAAAAGCAGGGTCGAAATACCCCATTTTCTAAGTCTCCTCCAGGAGTGCTCTGAGCTTGCCTATGGGATGTTTTAATATCTATTAGATGCCAATTACTTTGATCCACCACTGGCATGCCTAAGAGTTGCCACAAATGTTTGGCACTTGGATTAAAGCTGTTTTGACACCAGTTTACTAAAGCTTTGCGCTGTATTGTCCAAATTTCATACGGTGTAATATGAGACCCAGTATTATAATGGTGCTTGGTAAAACTCACTAAAGAGAGATTATTATGGTCATCAATATCAAGTTTTTCCAACTCCACTGAAGGTAAGTTTTTCTTGCTGGCTTTAACGATTGCTTTTTGATAGGAAGTTAGCGTTTGTGATGGAGTACACAAGCCAAGACTGGTAAAACTAAAAAAAAGAATCAGAATTCTAAAAAAATACTGCATTTGGATAAAAACAATAAAAATAAACGATACATTCTAGCATATTTGCTGCTTTATTGATAGTATAAGGGCCAGCAAAATAAAAAAAGCAGCCCTTATGTTGCCTTATCCCAATATCAATCCCATTGCTTTTACGCTTGGTCCCCTAAAAGTCCATTGGTATGGCTTAATGTACCTTTTTGCTTTTTTGTTCGTATGGATGCTGGGGAATTGGCGTGCAAAACGTTCAGATATTCCCCTTAATAACGATATGGTTGCCGATAGCTTATTTTATGGCGCCTTGGGGGTGGTGATTGGTGGTCGTTTGGGCTACCTGCTCTTTTACGACTTTCTAAACTTTTTTCACCATCCGCTTTTGTTTTTTAAAACCTGGCAAGGTGGTATGTCCTTTCATGGCGGACTCATAGGCGTCTGTGTGGCCTTATTGCTCTATGGTCGCAAACAAAAGATTGCATTTTTTGATTTATGCGACTTTTACGCGCCGATGGTGCCCATTGGTTTGGGGCTTGGTAGAATAGGAAATTTTATTAATGGTGAGCTCTATGGGCGAATCACCACCAATTGGTTTTCCATGGTGTTCCCAGATGGCGGTCCTTATCCGCGTTTTCCCTCCCAGTTAATAGAATTTGCCCTTGAAGGGGTGGTGCTGTTTCTATTTATGATGTTTGTTGCCAGAAAGCCAAGACCAAGAATGCTTTTATCAGCTTTATTCTTGTGCGGCTATAGCGTGGCACGCTTTAGCTGCGAATTTTTTAGAGAGCCAGATCCACAACGCGGCTATCTGGCTTTTGGTTGGTTAACCGAAGGACAATTACTCTCTATCCCAATGTTTATTTTTGGCGTAATATTATGTATGTGGATTATTAAAAAAAGGAGCGCTTGATCATGACCCCGTATTTAGAACTTATGAGAGATATTTTAAAAAATGGTCAAAAAAAATCAGATCGCACCGGAACCGGGACCCGTAGCGTGTTCGGCCGTCAAATGCGTTTTGATCTTCAGAAAGGTTTTCCCTTAGTTACTACAAAAAGCTGCCACTGGCGCTCTGTCGTTGAAGAATTATTATGGTTTCTAAAGGGTGATACCAATATTGGGTATTTAAAAGATAAAAAAGTGCGCATCTGGGATGAATGGGCCGATGAAAACGGTGATTTAGGTCCGGTGTACGGCGCACAATGGCGCTCATGGCCAGGATATGATGGGGAGACCATTGACCAAATTCAAAATGTGATCCATTCCTTACAAACCAACCCCGATAGCCGTCGCCATATTGTCAGTGCCTGGAATGTCGGCGCTTTGTCAGATATGGCCCTGCCACCATGCCATGCTTTTTTTCAGTTTTATGTCTGTGATCAAACCCTTTCTTGTCAACTGTATCAACGTAGCTGCGATGTGTTTTTAGGGCTGCCTTTTAACATTGCCTCTTATGCGCTTTTAACCCACCTGATTGCTAAAGTCTGTGATTTTAAAGTGGGTGATTTTGTCTGGACGGGTGGCGATGTGCACTTGTATGAAAACCATCTAGAACAAGTAGCCCTGCAATTATCTCGCAAGCCCTATCCGCTTCCAAGCATAAACATTGCAAGTAAAAAAGCTATTGATGCCTATACCTTCGAAGATATAAGCTTAGCCAACTACAAGTGTCATGACAAAATCAAGGCCAAGGTTGCCGTTTAGCGTTTGCTATCACGTATAAGCTTTAAGTTTGGTTCTATTCTACCTGATTTACTTTTTTCAAAAAAAAAAGAGTCAAAATAATTCATTTTTCCTTCATCTTCATCGCTTATAGTAATGATGTAAAGAGGCATGGTATGTGGAGTGTAAAATGATTGGTTTTAGTGCACAAGAGTGCAAAGATGGTGGCGTAAGACAAAGGTTTTTTTCTGATGCTAGCGATTATGCTGATTCAAGATGCTCATTTCAAAAAGATGCTGGGCAATCTTATATAGCTACTATTTGTAATTATTTGTCTTGTCCATTTTTTAGATGTATGGACATGAGTCAAGACCGTGCTCGGCAAAGTGAATTTGATTCTTTTACCCAAGTTGCAGGAGATCTATAGCCTGGGATCTTGCAAATAATCAAAGATATTAACGTTATAAAAACGCACATTATAATAGTGTTTTGATGTTTTCTTTTTTTGAAAAATACTGCTTGCTTTATGATCTTTGTTGTTTATAATATGACCATAAAAACATCGGGGAGGATGTATGAGTGCAGTGGTGTTATCGCGTGCTATTAATGGTTTAGCGGCGGAAGTGGTTCGGGTTGAGGTTAAAATTATTCCGGGTCTTCCCAAGCTTACCATTGTTGGTTTACCAGATGCGGTGGTGCGTGAGAGTAAAGAGCGGGTGCGTTGTGCATTGGTATCTTGTGGTTATAGCTATCCCAGTCGTAAAATTACAGTTTCTCTTGCGCCGGCTGATATTCCCAAAGATGGTGGCCGTTATGATTTACCTATCGCCCTTGGCATTTTATTGGCCTCAAAGCAAATTCGTGTTGCAGATATAGAACAATATGAATGCATGGGCGAATTGTCGTTATCTGGTCAAATCCAACCGGTTGGGAATATTTTTAATTCGGTCATTAAGGCCCAGCAGAATAAAAGGGCGCTGATTATTCCGGCACAAGATCAAGATGATATTCTTATTGCACCGAAAAACCCGGTATATGGAGCAAAACATTTATTAGAAGTTTGTATGCACTTGGAGGGTAAAAAGCCTTTAACAGAAATTCAGGTCAAGCCCCTACCTTCAGTGCGGCCATTTGATGAAGATTTTAGTGATGTGCTTGATCAAGAAACCTTAGTGAGGGCCTGTGAAATTTCCTTAAGTGGTCACCATCATCTTCTTATGTGTGGTTCACCTGGAACTGGAAAAACGATGGTTGCCAAGCGGATGATTTCTGTGATGCCACCTTTATTACAATCGGAGGCTATTACGGTTGCTTCTATTTATAGTGCAAGTGGTAGTCCACGGTGTCGCGATGTATTTTACCATCGCCCGTTTCGTGCGCCACATCACAGCGCATCTGCCATTGCCTTAAGTGGTGGTTCGGACCCTATTGTTCCAGGAGAAGTTTCTTTGGCGCAACATGGTATCTTATTTTTGGATGAAATGCCTGAATTTTCTCGTCAGGCGCTTGAAATACTCCGCGAGCCTATTGAATCAGGTCGCATTGATATCGCAAGAGCCAGGGCGCGCTGTAGTTTTCCGGCAGCATTTTTATTAGTAGCAGCCATGAACCCCTGTCCTTGTGGCTATCGGTTATCAAGAAAAAAAAGTTGTCGCTGTGCTCCAGGGCAATTGGCACGATATTTCAATCAGCTTTCTGGGCCGCTTTTAGACCGTATTGATATGTTAGTGGAAGTGCCAGAACAAGAAGTACAGGTAGGCAGTAATGCGCCACCGGCCAGTAGTTCTAGCGCACAAATGCAGGCGCGGGTAGTCAAGGCGCAACAGCGCCAATATGAAAGACAGCAGTGTCTAAATGGCTTTTTATCAAAGGCGCAAATGCGTCAATATTGTCAGCCACCGGCTGCTCTAGAGGCGCATTTAAAGCGCTTAGTAAACCGTTTATGTTTGTCGGCAAGAAGTTTTGATAGGCTACTGCGTTTAAGTAGAACTATTGCAGATCTTGATGGCGCTATCGCTATCGAGAAAAAACATATAGACCAGGCATGTTCCTATCGCATGCTTGAATATTTACAATAATCTTCACAAGATTAATAAACTAGGAGAGAAATCCCATGATCGGACCAAGACAAATGAAAGTTCTACAATTTATTCAACATTACCAGAATCAGAAAGGCTATGCGCCAAGTTATGCTGAAATTGCCAACTGTATCGGTACCGTTTCTCGTGCATCGGTGTGTCGCCATATTCAAATTCTCAAAGAGGCTGGCTATATTAGTCAAACCAAAGGCTTAAGTCGTTCTTTATCGGTGCTAAAAACCCCAACTATTGCAGGGCGCGCTACGGGCGTACCCAAAGTTGGCCAACTGATTGAAGGAAAAAGTATCCATAGTTTTCCACAGGTTGATACCATAGACTTACACGATTTTTTAGTGCCTGGTGTGCATTGTTTTTTATTAGAAGTAAAGGAAAGTAGTGCCGCTTCTTGTGGTATTGATCATGGCGATTGGGTTTTAGTCCAAGCGCAGCATCATGCAGAAAATGGCCAATGGGTGGTTGCTTTAATTGATGGCTATGAATCCACACTCAAGCGCTATTACAATAACGATGAAGAAGGCATTTGCTTAATGGATGATCAAGCGGATAAAGATCCAATCATCCTTGATGCTGCACGAGTGATGATACAAGGGGTTTTAATTGCTAAAATTCGCAAATATGCCAGCGATGCCCACAAGGTGAAGGTATAGTTATTTTAGGAAGCTTTCCATGAGGGGCAGTATTTAATTCTGGATCTCGCTTGCCCCTTCATATAATTTAATTATTGATATATTTATGTAATTATGTTATAATCGCCCCTTTTTTCACAATGGGGACGTGCATGTTGGCATTAAAAAAGTTTTTATTATCAGAAAATGGCGCTTTTCGTGCTGACTTTTTATCTGGGCTTACGGTAGCTTTAGCCTTAATTCCAGAGGCGGTGGCGTTTGCCCTTGTTGCAGGTCTTGATCCTACTGTGGGGATGTATGGCGCATTTATTATGTGTTTGGTATGTGCACTTTTTGGTGGTCGACCAGGGATGATATCTGGTGCGACAGGTTCTATGGCGGTGGTGATGATTGCCATTATGCAGCAGTTTCCAGGTCAGGCAGAGCTTGGAATGGCCCATTTATTTGCAACGCTTTTATTGGTCGGGATTTTACAAGTACTTTTTGGGGTGCTCAAATTTGGAAAATTTATTCGTATGATGCCTAAATCGGTGATGGTAGGCTTTGTTAATGGCTTGGCTATTGTGATTTTTATGGCACAATTGCAGCAGTTTCAATATCTTCCTTCTGGATCCTCAACTAAAGTATGGCTGCATGGTATGGATCTTTGGGTGATGTTGGCTTTGGTTTTTGTAGCCATGCTTATAACCCACTTCTTGCCTAGGCTAACCAAGGCTATTCCAGCAGCCCTTGCTGCTATTATCGCGGTAACTGGCATTGTATATTTGTGTCCACTTCCGGTGCAACATTTGTTGACAGTGGGGGATATGATCGGTTCTGGCTCTCATGCCGTAGCACATCATTTTGCCTTACCGAACTTTAGTCTCTTAAACCTTGATTCTTTAAGTATTATTTTTCCATATGCTATTATTCTGGCGGTGATTGGTCTCTCTGAATCTTTAATGACTTTATCTTTAATTGATGATCGTACTAAAACCCATGGTGCGCCCAATCGTGAATGTATAGCGCAGGGAATGGGTAATATTATTTCAAGTTGTTTTAAAAGCATGGGTGGCTGTGCTATGATCGGTCAAAGTATGATTAATATTACTTCCGGCGGTAGAGGGCGACTTTCTGGGATTACCGCTGCGCTTTTCTTGATTGCATTTATTTCGCTGTTTATGCCTTTTATTCGCTTGATTCCCTTGGCTGCCTTGGTGGGGGTGATGTTTATGGTAGTGCTAGAGACTTTTGAATGGGCTACTTTTAATTACATTGGCAAAGTACCCAAGCATGATGTATTGATTATTTTAGTAGTAACGGTTGTTACGGTATTAACCGATTTAGCCATTGCTATGTTGGTGGGGGTTGTTCTTGCTTCTTTAGTCTTTGCTTGGCAAAGTGCTAAGAATATTCGAATTACCAGAACGCTTACAAAAGATGGTACGTGCACGTACCAAGTACATGGTCCTTTGTTTTTTAGTGCCACTAAGTCGTTTAAGGCAGCTTTTGATATTGAAAATGATCCCTATGATGTGCTTATTGATTTTAAACATTCTCGGGTGTGTGACCATTCAGCCTTAGATGCTATGGACTTTATTGCCAAAGCGTATCACAAGCAGGGTAAATCTTTACACTTTTCACATATCAGTGACGATTGTCATAAGAGACTGGGTAAGGCCGGTGCGCTTTTAGATGTCAAGGTTTTGCCAAAGCTTAGGAAAAAAGTAGCGTAATTTTAAGATTGGTTTTTCTATTTAGAAGCAGCATCAAGTAATGCTCTGGCTCCTTTTTGGAGTAAGTCTTTGGCTATAGTCTCTACTAGATCCGAAGTAGTATGCACGGCGGTGCTCATATGGCTTTCAATAACTGTTTTGCCATCAATTGAGAAGATTTTACAGTGCACCGTAATGGTGTCGTGATTGATGGTTCCATAGCACGCAATAGGCGAGTGACAGTCACATTTTAGCTTGGCGCAAATAGCACGCTCAGTATGGGCAATGGTGGCGCTTTGGCTATGGTTGAGGGTGCAGCTAAGATCGTATGCGCGTGTATTTTCTGCTAAAACTTCTATGGCAATAGCTCCTTGCCCTGGCGCAGCTAGCATGGTGCTTGGTTCAAGCACAACTTGATGATAAGAGCGAATATCAAGCCGTTCTAAGGCGGCTTTGGCAATGATAATTGCATCTAGACGATCATCTTCTATATATGCGATGCGGGTTTGAATATTGCCGCGTATGGATTGAATATTAAAATCTTTTTGGTGGTGTAAAAGCTGTGCGCCACGGCGCAAGCTGCAGGTTCCAATGGAGGCATTGTTGGGTAGATCTTGAAGGCTTGCATAGCGCTTGCTCAACAATACATCCTCGCGTGCACCGTGCGCTAAAATAGCCGATAAGGAAAATGAGGGTTCTAAGACGCATGGTACATCCTTTAAGGAGTGCACTGCAATATCTGCGCGCTTTTCTAAAAGAGCTTGTTCCAGGGTTGATACAAAAAGCGCCTTGCCACCTACCTCACGTAATGGTCGGTCGCATATTTCATCGCCGATACTTGTGAGCTTTAAGATTTTAATTTCAAGCCCCTTGTGCTGGGCTTGTAGTGCCTGTGCAACCTGCGAACATTGCCATAAGGCGAGCGGACTTTTTCTCGTTGCAATGGTAATAGGCATAAAATACAAAGTTATTCTGGTGTCTTAGCTGAGGGCTATCTTAGCATAGTTCTATGCACGTTTCACGCTGCATAGGACTTTTTATCAATGGAATTACAAAGCTAGATATTCCTTTGTTTCCAGTGATAATTAATGCGCCATAACAATACAAAGGCTATAAGCAAGTAAAACGGTAAAATAGCCATGGCATGTTGATAACTGCTGGTTTGAAAAATATGTGCACCGTGGTGTGTTTTGCCATGCCAAAATAAATCAAGCAAACGCCCTACAATAGGCTCACTGATTGCTCCAAAAAATGCATCCCCAGTATTAACAATGGCAATAACCGTTGCAGCAAGACCAGAGCAAAACCATCCGGTTCCAATACTAAAGCCTAGCATAAATGCACCGGTTCCAAAGCCAAAAATAAATAAGCTCAGAGCCAATAAGAGAATTGGATCAGAAGGTCCATAGAGGATATACCATAAACTTAAAAAAGATAAAATCAGTCCCGTTGCCATGCATCGTGTCGTTTGTTTGGTTTTACT
>CACEWE010000043.1 GCA_902563055.1 uncultured Gammaproteobacteria bacterium
TACCATAGGCGTACTTTCTTGTTTAATCATATTGGTCTATGCAGCATTTATTATGATGGCTTATAACAAGTGTTGTTCCGTTATTTACGCACTTCCAGAAAAAGTTATTACCTACATTGGTGGTACGCCAGATAAAACTGGTCAAGAAGATCTGCAGCAAATTACGCAATCGACGCAATCAACAGCTAAAGACACGGCACAAGCTGGCGGTCAGTTTATGCAGGCCGAAGGTGAGCTTGCTAAGCAGCAAACCAAAACGATTTCTGATGAAATGCAGGCTGGTAATCAAGGTATTCAACAAGCTGAACGTGCTATCAATACGCAGCGTCAGCAGCAAAGTCAACAAACGGGCTATAATCCAAATGCTCACGAAGAATAAAGGAGAATTTTTTATGTATAAAATCATCAAATCTCTAATACAAGTTATTTTTATTGTCATAAGCGTTCAAGTGCTCATGGCAGGCAGTATGATAAAAAACAACTTAGGTATTACTCTTTATGCACATGACACCCATGTGCCGGCAAAGCACAAAGTAAGAAAAAAGCCTCAATCTTTGCAAGATTTTGCAAGACACTTAGGGCAGGACCCACAAAGTGCCCAAGTGGATGATGCTCAAGGTAGTAATGATGAATCTTTGCAGGACTTTGCCGCTAAAATAGGGCGCGAAGATACCAGTTATCAAAACATTGGCCAAGAAAGCCATCAGGAGCTGCATCAGAATAATGAATACACTGGACCATCACATATTTATCAAATGAGCTAAAACTTTTTGAATACGCACTCCTTGTTTACAATGATGGTTTGCCAATTAGGTGGCAGATGTTTATACTATGGTTTTAGCTAAAAGGGGAGTGAAGGGGATGTTTTATGGCAAATGGAATGATAGCGTAAGTTTTATTTCTTCAAGCAAAGATAATTGTCAATATATTATTGCAGCAGCGTTTGATAATTTAGACTTGAGTTTATATAAAATAGGAAGCGATATCATAGCTAATGGTTTAAAAGGGGTCTTATCTAAAACCAGTGCAGAGCATATTGAAATAAGCTTTGAAGATAGTACTTTTGAAAAAAGCAATTTAGTAGCATTAAAAAAAGGTGCATCCATTAATATTGAGCGCCAGAGTAAGCTTGAAGATTTAAAGCAAAAGAGCAAACTCAGTGGGGTGCCTGAAAACTTATTGGAAGTAGTAGCACAAGATCCTTTTTCTTTAAGCACAAAGGGATTAGCAGAAAAAGCGCTGCAAAATGGCGAAGCTATAGCCTTAGATGGTTTATTTATCCCTGCCTCTGGTGAAACAGAGGGAGTGCTTAGCTTTGATTTTGCAAAAGATTCCAATGAAAGTGCGCATTTTGCACAATATAAAGTTGGGATGCTAGTGAATGTAGAGCTGAGTCTAGAGGCTAAGGAGCGGGTGCGAGAATCGCAAACCAAGGTGATTGATAAAAAGGTTAAGGCCTCTGATTTATTATCTGATTTAAAATCACAAATAAGCCCTGATTTATTAAAACAATTAGACGAATATATTCTAGTTGATAGATTATATGTGCTAGAAAAGTATAAATCGTACAGAACCTTACAAAAACATACCACAATAGCGCTGGACAATATGGCAAAAGAAGGGTATAATAAGGAAATGACAGAGTTGATAGTACTCAGTGGAAAAGCCCGGAAAGAATATTACCTTATTCAGGCAGAGGATCCAGGAGCAGAAGCGGCAGCGCAGGCTCCAATGTCTCAAGAAGAGGTGGATGCTTTGATGGATGTTGATCCTAGTAAACTATCACTTGAAGAATTAAACAGTTTAATTAACCAAACTGCAGACAAATTAGGGGTAGATCCTGAAGATCTGTAACTGTTAAGGAGAATAATGATGTCAGGATATCAACCACCACAACAACCTCAACCACAACCGCCTGGGCCACTAGACCAAAATATGGACCCTAGGGTTAGAAATATGTTGAATCAGGGCGGTAATCAAGCAAGTACTCCTGATAATCCTCTCGAAGGGACAATCAACGCTTTTATAAAAGCTGTTGGTGAAAATAATAATCCGCGTTACGTTAGACAGTGTGTGACTAATCATTTTGAAGGTAATAAAAGTTATAATAAAGCTGAAAAAGAGCGTATTCTTGCTGAGCTTATGGAATACTTGAAGATTGAAGGTCAAGACAGTGTATTAAAAAAACACGCCTGTGGTGACGAGTTAAGTGCAGATGAATTAGTGCAACTTAACAAACGATTAAAAAACTTAATGGTAATCTTATGGGGATCTATGGATCCTAACCTGCAAGATACACTCACGGCTAATAAAGAGGTCGTTTTTGGTTATTTATCCAAGGACGCACTTGTAAAAGCAATTTTACATAAGGTAAAGCTTAGTAACAAAGAAGATGTTGTTGAAGGATGCTTTAACGTTACTTGCCCTAAAACTATGAATTCTTCCGCCCAAGATATTAATGCTTCGGCAGTACATTTTCTTAATTGGCTCAAAAGTGGCTGTCTTGGAGAGGTGCCAGGCATGCTGCTTAAGACTTGTCGAGACCGAATGAATACCTTGCTTAATAAACCAGAGGTTTTTAAAGAAATATTAGGTTTGAACGATGATGAAATAAATGCTTTAAAAAACTGTAAAAGCTTTGAAATAAATGGAAAGGGAGGGCAGTTTAGGTTTAAATTTGAGTTGAGGGACGAATTAAATAGAGAGAAGAAGAATGAAGCGCTCTTTTATCTTAAAAGCTTTGCGGCAGAAAAAATGCAAAAGGTTTTTCAATCCAGCAAGCTTGGTCCTTCGCTTATTGACATATCCCAATATAAACTTCCAGGTACTGAAAAGGAGCATGCTCCACCTGGGTATACTATGCAAAATAAAACGAATGAAGGCGTAACAATGAGCCAAGGTCGTAAAGATCAAGGCGTAGAGGCAAAAAGTGTTGGGAACCTCTTCCAAAAAAAAGCTACTACCACTCCACCATCAGCTCCTCCTGCTGTTGCATCAGCTCCTGCTGCTTCTGCTGTTCCCCCCGGCCCGCGTTAGCTCGGTTCCCTAAGTTAAGGCCTTGATAAGCTAAGAATGAATTATTCTATGGCCTAGTTTTAAGCTATGCGCATGTGCTTGTATCAAGCAAGCACTTACTCTTAAAGATCAGTCTTGGGCTTGTCAAGTATGCGATGGGAACATGGTCGAGATACTTTTGCTTAAATATCAAAGCACTTGCAATGGTCAATGCACTTTGATGGGGCGTTTGCATAAGCCATTACCTTGTAGTAAAGGCCTCTTATTAAAAATGCTTTAATGGAATTTTCAAAGCATGCATGCAATTCTTTTTAAAATCTTTGTTGCAGTTTTTGAGGGGCTTATACAATTTTTTTATACTTACATAATCATTTCCCAGGCCAAATAATACCAGTGCTAATTTTTATTGCATAAGATGGGGTATTTGCTGCAGTCTTGCATCTAGAGATAAATTGTTATACAGTGGTTTTTTTAGTGTTTAAGGAATCTTATGGCTAAGGGGGCTAAACCAGAGCAGGGAATGGAAAGAAAACCTGATTTTTACCGCAATAATTTTAGAAGGGCGTGCTTATTATTATTTATTAGCATTGCTTTAAATCTTGTATTTGCTTTTGCCACATATTTCTTTTACAACAGTAGACCGCCGCAGAAATATTTCGCAACGACGGGCACTGGTTTACTCGTTCCTATGCGTGCAACAAATCGTACAACAAATCCTTGAGAGAGTTATAAGCAAACCAAATGCTTGTGTTTGTTGGACTTTAATCCTATTGCTGCGAGCTTGCCATTCGGGTTAAATTATTATAGAGTAGATTTTTAAACTTTTAAGAGGAATCTCCATGGCTAATAAAGCTTTAGAAACGGTATCATTACGTAATGAATTTTATCGCGACAATTTTCGCCGCATTGCTTTTGTTTTAATGATGAGCTTAGTGCTTAATATAGGCTTAGCGTATAGCACTTATTACTTTTATCAAGCGCAGCCGGCAAAGCAATATTTTGCAGCAACGGCATCGGGTAATATTATACCTATTCGCCCGCTTGATCAGCCGATACTTTCTGATGCATCGATAACCTCATGGATATCTAATGCGGTTGCAAATATTTATCGTTTAGATTTTATTAATTATCGCCAAGACTTAAGCGTCAATAGAAAATACTTCACCGATGCTGGGTGGTCTAATTTTAATGCTGCTTTTCAGCCCACTCTTAATAAAATTATTAGCGACAAGCTCGTGGTAAAAGCCACGCCATCGAACGTGCCGGTAGTTATTAAAAAATTCCTTTATAATGGCGTTTACACTTGGCAGGTGCAGGTTCCTTTATTGGTGAGCTATGCCAAAGGTGCATCACAAAACACATCTAACATTGTTTGGACGATAGCCATTCAGCGCGTAGCAACCAGCACAACAGATCAATTGCTTGGTATTTCTCAGATTGTTCAAAATTAGGCTGATACAGGGAGTTTTGTCTTATGAAACTAGATATTTGTCATATACTCTATACGCTTATTTCCAAGCGTAACAAAACTTTTCTTTACCAGGGCAAGCCTTTAGAGTTAAAAAAAGTGTTTGATATGTCTGGCGGGATGCCTATTTTAATGCGCAAGGTTAATTTGCTCAGTGATTTCTTATTTGGCAGAAGCTTGCAGTGTTCTTATGTTGATGATGCTGGAGCTTTAACGGGTGAGCGATTGGTGATTGCTGAGGATGAAAATATCTTTATTGTTATTATGATGCTCTATGATATTGTTGAAGAGATGTTTGTGATGGCAGGAACGGCAGATCAGGTAAACCTGGATTAAGCGCTTATTTTCAAGTGATTCTTTTAGCTTTTAGATTTTAGATTTGTGCTTTTGTCGATACACAAGGGCAGGGTGCTTCAACATAAAAATCTTCTTTTTTAAATTTTCAGATGCTGTATGAAAGAGTTAAAAATTATGTTTAAATTCAAAAACACTCGTGCAATTATCTGTAGAATATGTTACAATATTCCCACAAAATAATCGAAAATCATTTTAAATATGAAAACTAAAAACTTTGTTGCATCTTTACTTTTTCTATCTTTTATTTTAAGCACTAAGCTTTTTGCCGTAATGGCGGTAGGTCCTTTAATCGTAGACTTTGTTCCTTATGAAAATGCTTATCTTCCTCAAACTATAAAAGTATTCAATACCGGTGATAAGGCTATTTATGTGCGATTTAAGCTATCTAAGCTTAATAACACTAAAACACCTGAAAAAAGGCAGTTATTTGATGGCAAGAATCCTAAGGATTTTGGTTTAATGCTTGAGCATAGTAAAATTATTATTCCAGCATATCAAACAAGAAATATTAAGATCCTTGCACTTACAAAACCTTCAAAAGAAGATGTCCTATATTATGTTAATGTTGCACAGGTAAACTCAGAACTAGAATCTATAGCAAAAGGCAATGATAAGCACCTTATTGCAGGACTTAATATTAGTTTTGCTTACAATATTAGAGTAGTTTTACGTCCTATTAAGCCAATTTTTAGAGTTTCACTTAAACGCAGCGGGAATAAGCTTGTCATAACAAATACGGGTAACACCACAGGCGTTATTCAAAATGGTCGCCAATGTAAAGATAAAAAACAAAAAAACTGTGTTGATTTACCACATAATGATAGTATCATGCGTTTATATAATGGCGATACAAAAACCATAAAATTACCCAAACAATGGCCTGTTTATTTTCAATCGCGTGCTTTTGAGCAAAGTGAATTAATTCATTCAAATTAGAAGGATATTACAATGCAAAAACTATTTAAAAAATGTGTATTTTTAGCCATGAGCGCTTTTATGGTGATGGGCTCTGTCTATGGTTCTGAAATTAGTGTAACGCCTCTAATAAGCTATATGTCCCCTAGCCAAAAGGTACAAGACATTAAAGTAATGAACCAAGGTAATGAAAAAGCATATGTAAAAGCTACCTTATTTGAAAATATTAATCCAGGAGTTAAAGGCAAGGCTAAGCGTATTCCTATTATCCCTAATGCTCATGAACAGGCTCCTCTGATTATAACCCCTACACACTTAGTTATACCTCCTGGAGAATCTAGAATGATTAGGGTTGTCTCTTACCGCACGCCTTTAGAAAAAGATCGTTATTTTGTTGTCAATGTTGCACCAGTCTCTGGAGAGCTTATTGCAATTAAGAATAATCAATCACTTGAAGATAAGAAAGTTAGAGCTGCAGTTACAGTAAATATTGCTTATGATATTAATATATTTCAACTATCTACTTTACCTAAATTGGCAGTGATAACAAAAAGAAATAAAAAGAATTTAGAAATTAAAAATACGGGTAACACCTATGCAAAAATAATACAGGTCTCTTATTGTGAGGATAAGTCTGGGGCAAATTGCACGCTCAGCAAAATCGGTAGTTTTGGTATTTATCCTGGTGAAACCAAGGAAATAAGCTTAACAGAAAACAAGCCGGTAAAAATGAAAATAATGAAAAATGAGTCTAAATCTAGGATTTTTATTGCAGAATAGGCACAATAGTTCAAAAACAGATCTAGTAAAGTAACAATACCCCCATGATTTGATTGCGCTTTGGTATTGATTGATTATTCATTCTTTAGCATTACCTATAGTTTTTAATAGTGAGAATAACTTTCTAGAATGCAAAATTATTTCTTTGGGTATATGCCGCGCATATTACATCATAGTAAGAAAATTTTTGAAATCTATCTCTATGCTTTAAAAATAAATCGTATGAGAATTGAAAACAGAATGCACTTTGCATTTCAAATTTCTCCAAGATTCTATAGTGAATTCAAATGTGCCTCTCTATAATCATACTTAATTTATACTAAAGTAATTAACTGTATGTATTTAAAATCAAAAGGGTTTTTTTATTATGGAAAGCTGTTGCTCATTCTATATCTTTAAAAAATAATTACAAGCATGAGATTTTTAAATTTATGCATATAGGTATTACAAAGTTTACACAATTAAAAAATTTAAAAATTAAAATGAGGGGAGGGCATGGATATAACGCCCATAGACGCAATACCCATACCTGTTTTTTGTTATAATTATTCTATACAAAAGAAGCATTAATTGACATTGTAGTTTCGTAATCACCCGGTTTTATTTGATTTGTTTTCGTAGTAGTACCATAACCTCTTAAACTTGCTGTACAAGAAAACGCTGCAGAACAAGTAGGTCCTACATAATTTGTAAAAGTACTATTAGTGCCATCAAAGGTAATGCTTCTACCATCAGCAGCATCTGTTGGGGTAGCAATATCGGCTTGCATGGTTGAATCATCTCCTGGAGTTAGGGTTGTTTGACCCGCTTTGCCACATAAACCACATTTTAAGTACAGCTTCATTGTATTGTTATCTGCTGTACTTGTATCATCTTTGTGTCTAATTAAAGCTTGATAGTTATTGTCACTGCCCATCTTTAAATCTGGGTCAGTTCTTAGGGTTAGGGTGCCAGTTGGTTCATTTGTATAAATTTTATAGGTGTTGCTACTTGCTGTTTGGTCAGCAATGTTGACATTACTAGCAATGTCTCCAAAGTCAAGTGCAGTATCAAAGCCAGTAACATGAACATCTCCTGATACATCCGCTTTTACAGTAAAGTTTTGACTTGCTGAGCTAGCACTTAAAAAGCTCGGCATTGATAATGCTGTGCTTAAACACAGCGCTACGGCGCCTAGTTTTATAGTTTTGGTTTTAAGTTTTATTTTCATATGTTTTCTCCTTTTGGTATGGTTAAGTAAAAATAAATCATGGGGGGGTTACTGTTACAGTTGCCGTATCCGTATAATGTCCGGCAACGGGTTCAAATTCTGATGGAACCTGATCTCCTGGGTAAATAGCTTCAATTTTTCCAATTTCCGTTGTACACTCACTTTGAGATGCGGCTGCAAATTGTGTTGCCTGATTAGGGTCAAGAGTTTGGGCAACACCTTCTCCGCAAGGTTTTAAGTTTAAGGTATAGGGTAAAAAAGTACTACAATCACCACTAGATGTTTCACAGAGCTTACCGTAATTTGCCAAACTTCCTGATCCTTTACCATTATGAGGGTCAAATGTTACATTCATATTGCTATTTTGTGCACCATTTATGCTACAATAAATGGTAGCATCAAGGGAATTGCTTACGACTCTGCTATTTTTATTTCCTTTGTTAATAGAAGCAATTGTCAAAGTATTACCATCAGGAAGAGACAGAACACAATAGCTTGGGATTACAGCATTCACTGTAATTTCAAATGTAGCTATTGCATAAGCGCTTGACCCAATAAGTATAAAAATAATAGAAATCAATGGTGCAATAAAGTTCCTATTCTTCATATTTTTTTTCCCTCAAATGAAATGGTGAACGTATTCTCATAATTTCCAGCAGGTGGCAAGGTGTTAAGTTCCAATCTTTTTAAAGATAATAAGCCCGGTTTTGCACTAGCACTAGCACTATTACTACAACTAGTATAATGGAATTCTTGATCTTGATGCTCTGGTAAAATATGGTCCGTTGAGCCCATTGGAAGAGGATACGCAATTCGTTTTTTCCATAATCTACAACCTAAGTAAGTCAATTCTATTGGGATCATATCCGCTGCTTCTGATTGTAAGCAAGGTGTGGTTGAAGCTCCACAGTCTTTAGCTGAACTTACATTTGTAGTTAACACATCAAAATCAAAAGATTGTGATGTGCCATTATAATAAACACATGCATTTACTTTCTTCTTATCTGCGCTCATTGTACTTTGGGTGATTTCTGACATGGTTAAAGGATTCAAAGTCCAGAAGCTAGAATTGCCGAAATCATTGCAAGTGCTGACATAAAGTTTTCCTGTGGCATTTACATTGGTAATATGCACAGTTTCAATTGGTTTAAATTTCAAAGGCTGTAACTGAGCAAAAGATGAGCAAAGTAAACTGCTTAGTAGATATAGAGATATTAGTGCTGATGCATGAAGTAAGGCGTAGCTTATTTTTGAATCTTTAAATGTTATTTTTAACATATTTTCTGCCATCTATGCTTGATTAAAGCATAACATTAATATACATATAATAGCAGAATAACATCATGTTGTAAAGTAATATTTTATAATTTTATACAGATAACAATTTTTGATGTTTTGGTTAGGATATTTTAAGCAAAAAATCTCATGGTGTGTCTTTTTCTTCATATATTTTCCTTTTAATTTAGATAATCAGTTGAGTTCATTATTTAGCTTTTGATCAAAGCTACATTTTATGATATTGGTATTTAGGGACTAGTGATTATAATAGCGCAAAACCTTTTCTATCCTTTTGTTTGGTCCTTTTATCATAATCATTAAGACGGCAGGAAAAACTTATATAATCAGTAATATTTGCACTTTTGTCTAATTTATGTTTAATTAACACACCTTTTTTCTTTAATGCTTCTTTTTGTAGGCGTGTATAATATTTAGCAGTGTTGAGCTCTATTTTATCAATACTATCTTGAGATTTTAAGATAGCTCTTTCCCACATTTCTGATACTGCAAGCCCTTTATTTCTGCATTTTCTTGCAAATGTTGCTGCAACAGATACTTTTGCTAAATATTCTAGCTTATCTAATAGGACCGTATGCGTTTTTTCCTCTTGATCTACAAGCTTATTGAATTGTTGAATAATTTCCTGTTTATTACTAACATTTGTATTTCGAATTAGAGTGCTAATGCACTGAAGTATTTTTTCTACTATTGCTTGCTTTTGTTTCTGGCTTAGCGTTTGATCGTGTACTAAGCTTTCTTCGACCTTCCCTAAGCTATTTTTAAAGCAATCGCTATTCATATCTATTTTTAGTTGCTTATATCCTTGGTGAAGTTGATGGATTATCAGCAGTTTAACTATTAATTCTCTAGCTTTTTCCAGCATGGTGTTTTGAGAATACTTTTTAAAATCCTTTCGAAAAAATTTTAATTCTTTAGCAATGCTTGGTTCACAATAGTCAATATTATATGTTATACAGGCTTGGTACACTTGATCTATTAATACTTTATCTAAGCACTCTTTATAAGATTCTTTTAACTTGATCCAGTCTTGATCGTAATTTTCTTTTAGTGTTGTGAGGTTTTGTGCAATAGATTGTTGTGTTTTTTCTAGATTTTTTTTCCTTGGAGTATCATATATGAATTTAATTTTATCTGCCAATATTTGATTGCAATGTTCAAGCAATTCATGTTTATTATCTTTACTAAGATTAGTAAAATCAAAATCCAAGGATACTTGAGTTGAAATTTGATTAAAGTCTTTACAAGCCTTGAGATTATCGAAATGAAATAAAAGCCAACTTTCTTCAAGTAGATCACTCAAACCCCAGTTTTTATAAAAATTAAATACATTGTCTTTATCAAAAAGGTGTTCAAATACAGAATTTGTATCAAAATTTTCTAATCCTTTGCAAAATGATTTTCTGCTTTCTGGCATGGATAATATATCTATTAATTTTTGTATTCTAGCAACTGCAACTTTTCCAATAGATGGTACTGCTAATGATCTATCGTTGCACTGCTCTAGCTCATTCATCATTTTTCTTACTAAATCGCCTACATTTTTATGTTCATCTAAATCTTTTAGTTCTAATAGGCCGTATTTAAGGAACTCAATGTTATACTCGGCTGAAGGACCAATAGAGGATAAGTTAGTAAGCTCCAAAGATTTCTGATTCTGTGTTTTATGGCCACTTTTGTAGGCATGCTTAGCGCGAAGTAAGCTTGTCAAAATTACAAACCCTGCAGTAATATTTGCAGCTAATGGTGAAGAAATACCTAGTATGCTTGAGCTATCAAACGAATCAGGGAGGCTTTTATAATAAGATAAAGTATTACTAGCTGTGCTGATAATTGGTGAGATATATCCAGATCCCATAGCTGCAGTTAGGCTAATAAATGTTCTTTGCGATAGCATTGCTTCATCAAAATGCGCAGATAAAGCAACAGGAAATAGAATAGCAGGCATACAAGAAGGCACGGCTTGCGAAGATGCGCTAGTAATGGAATCAAATCTTGGTGTTTCT
>CACEWE010000044.1 GCA_902563055.1 uncultured Gammaproteobacteria bacterium
ATCCTGAACTTGGTTCAGGATCCAACTATCGTTTGCAGTATTCGTAGTTTAACAAACTAAGGTAATAACGCGCTCAACAAGCCTAGGTTCGGACATACACAGCAAGCTCTTGCGATTAAGTACGTATATGTACTGGTTTTAGGCAGCAATTTGATTTATGATAGCGAAATAGCGCTTTTTATGGATTTATGATGGCAAAAATAGGTGTAATTATTGGCCGTTTTCAACCATTCCACCAAGGACATGCCTATCTGGTACAGTGCGCCCTAGATGCGAATATGGATAAAATCCTGTTTCTATGTGGTTCAAGTAATCGTGCTAGAAGCTTTAAAAATCCCTGGTATTTTCAAGAACGAAGCCAGATGATTGGCGATTTTATGAAAGCACAACACCCAGGTGTTGCATTTGAATGCCTAGATCTATTTGATTTTTACTATCGAGAAGATTTATGGATCAAACAAGTACAAAACAAAATCGCCCAGGCTAGCAACCTGGAAGATAGCATCCATGTTATCGCCCACGACAAAGACGATAGCAGCTACTACTTATATCTGTTCCCACAATGGAAATTAGAACTCTTTGCACACTATCAAAAACTTGATGCCACCCATATTAGAGCAAACTATTTTGCAGCAAAACCCTGGCAAGCACACCTGCATCAAACCACCATAACATTTTTAGAAAGCTTTAAAAACCATAAGGCCTATACACGACTTGCCCAGGAACAACAGTTTTTAGAAGATTATAAAAAAAGCTGGTCCGCTTCACCGTATCCACCCATTTTTGTAACAGCTGACGCCCTGGTATGCTGCCAGGACCATATTTTATTAATCAAACGTGGCAATCACCCTGGTCAGGGCTTATATGCCTTGCCTGGTGGCTTTATTGAAGCTACAGAGCTGGTTCAAACCGCTGTAGTGCGCGAATTACAAGAAGAAACCACCATAGCTCTAGATTCAAAAGCATTGCTTGCTGCACTTGAGGGTATCAAAGTCTATGATTATCCTTCTCGGTCTCAAATTGGCAGGGTTATTACCCATGTGGGGCGCTTTCAATTGCAAAACCCTGATCTTGTTGCAGTAAAGGCTAATGATGATGCACAAGAAGCGCTTTGGTATCCTTGCGAGCAAATAGCCAAAATTGCTCATAAAATGCATGATGATCACTTTTTGATTATCCAAGATCAACTCTCTTGGTATAAAAACTAGCGCATAAAATGGCCTTTTTAGGATGTAAAACAAGTTCATTGCATCAATGACTGTATTTTACCGCGATTAGTACAATATCCATTACTAAATAAAAAACTCTAAGCCTCATGTATAGAGAGAAGTGTGTTAAATTATTTTTTGTATCATTAGGCAAAAAGAACAAAAATAATATAGAATCTTCAAAAAACACGTTTTTTGCTCAAAAAGTCGCTATATTTTGCAATTTTAGCGCATTTTTTTAATTATTTGCATAATAAGGGAATCGCCGCAGGCTTCTTGCGATAGCGTTTTCTTTTGTTATATCTGATGTATATATTAAAATATCTTGTATTTTTATGTTGCATGGTATATAATCAATGTATAAATATCAATGTTTTATAAAAAAGGAGAGTAAAATGCCAGATGATTCAGATTCACGCCGACCTCTTTTACCAGCTTCTGCCCCAGCTTCTGCCCCAGATGATAGTGCTCGTTCTGGTTCTTCTTCAGGCTACTCTGAATGGGCATGGAGTCAAGTTGAAGATGCGAGGAGACAATTTTCTGGTCTTGGACTAGAACCACTAATGGCCGTTTTAGCGGTAAATGCGATATGCGAGTTATTTAATGGTTTGAAATACTTTGCGCATTATCGTGAAGATGGTTTTATCAACAATGCTCAATGTGATGCAGATTTAGCTGGTGGCTATTACAATGTACATGATAGGGATTCTCACCTTGATCTTTATGCATTAGCATCAGCAGGAATTTTTCTAGCAGGTCATTTTTTTTCTACATATAATTTTGTTACTAGAAAAGAAACAAGTTCATCAGCTACTGGGGTTGCGGCTTTGGCCGCTAGTGGTGCTGCTATTGTGCCTCCTGTTATAGGGATGTTAGATACTGGCGCCGCCGTTCCAGTAAGCCTTGCTTTGCAAGCAATACCAGTTGCTAGAATGGTTTTAGAAGAGTCTTGCGCAAGATGTTTTGAAACAAAAGAAGTTAGCCAGCTAAGCATGGCAATTAAAAGCCTGGAAAGTGCTAATAGTATAGATGAAAATCAGAAAGCGCTCCTAGAAAAGTTTAGTACAGAGATACGAAAAGCTGCAACACAAACATGTAATTCAGACAGTGTCAGGAAACTTCATCTTCTCGCTCTTAAGCTTTTTGCAATATCGGCATGTGCAGGAAATAATATTCCAGGGCAATTTGCACTTTCTATATTGATAAGCTTGATCAATTTGCCCTCGTCAGAATTAAAACAAACAGATATAACAAAATCTTGCTGTGATAAATTATGTGTTTTGGGACAATTTGCATTTGTAGGAATCATTTCGGCAGTGCCGCCATTTGTAGTTGATAATTTTATGTCCCGTGATATTGCCAGTGAGTGTGATCCATCAAAATTCCTTCTTATTCTCTTATCGGCTCCCATAGTCATAAGCTTGGTAAAGGACAGAGAGGTTGCAGCAAACCTAGGACTTATGCTTGGAGCAGGTTTGACTTTGTACCTTGTAAGAAAATATGTAACCGATTTTAATGAAGCGTTTAATCTCTCTATACCAGTACCGCATAATAGTACGAATCCCCCGAATGGCAGTGACCCTGAACTTACTGATGATGCTTTCGAAAATGATGATAATGAAGGCTTCCGATTCGTTCCTCAAGAAGGTGACGGGGGTGAATCCGAATTTTCTGACCCTGCTCAGGATCCGCTCACAGGATGGTATTTAGGAGGCTTCGAAACTGCTGCATCGGCTAATGTGCTATTACTACTTTTTGGGGGATTGAAAAACCTTTTTGGGGGATTGAGAACCCTTTTTTCTCCTTGCTTCCAAAAAGCACTAGAGGAAGGCAAAGCTCTACAATTTATATCAGATTGTGCGAATAAAAATAATCTTATGCAAATTAGTGCTAAGGTTAAAGATAAAGATGGGCTCGAGACAGAAGTTGAAATGACTATTGCTGATCTAATTCGTGATCTCCGACAAGCACTCGATTCCGAAAAATCACCAGAGTCTAACCTAGAAGAAGGCAGAGAAGCCCTTACCTCAAGCCCGGCCTCAGCCGCCGCGAGAGGCTCTGACCGTACACACAGCGAAGGTAGTGTGGGAGTAGAAGGACTGAACTAGATATGTGTGTTTAACACCAGCACCCTAACTATTGCACGATAGGCAAAAAAACAGTACAATGGCGCAGCTATAATCTAGTGATGATGTGTGTTGCGCCATTTTTATACCGTACTGTTTTATCTTGCTTTACCTTTGGTTATTTTACGCTTGTTATGGAAAAGTCGTTTAAATGGCCACTATAGAAAAAATATTGGTATGCGCTTTGCCTGCAGCCCTTTGCGTTTTGAAAAATCCATTTGGATTCATGCTGTCTCTCTAGGCGAAACCCGTCTGGCAGAAAAACTCATTGCACCCATTAAAGCAGCCCATCCTAATACGCCCATCGTCTTTACCAGTGCCACCCCTACGGCCCGTGTCCAGGTGATGAAAATGCAAGAACATAACCCTGATATTCATCACCACTATATTCCCTTTGATACCCCGATGATGATGCGTGCTTTTATCAAAAAAATTAATCCCCTTTGCTGCGCTATTATCGAAACCGAATTATGGCCCAATATGCTCCATACCCTACATAAACAGCAGATACCGTGTTTTCTAATTAATGCCAGATTAAGTGCCCAATCGGCACAAAAATACCAGCGCATCGCTAAAATTTGCGCCAATATGCTTGGCTGTTTTACTAGAATTTATGCCCAGGACCCAGACCATGTGCGGCGCTTTATGGCCCTTGGTGCATCGGAGGATAAAATTGCAGCTTATGGCCAAATGAAATACGATGTGCGCATAGACCCATCTGTAGCAGAAAATGCTACACACCTGTTAAGTGCGCATCCAAAGCCGCTTGTCTGGGTGGCAGCAAGCACCCATCATCCGGAAGAGCAATACATTATAGATACCTATGTCGCCCTTAAAGCACAATTTAAAAATTTGCTCTTAGTCCTAGCGCCGCGCCACCCTGAGCGCGCTAGTGCATGTGAAAAATATTTATCCCAAAAAGGGCTTACGTATCAACGTCGCTCCCAAAAAGGACCACTAGATGCTCAAAACAGCGTTCTACTGGGTGATACCCTTGGAGATATGATGCTTTATTATCAAATGAGCGATGTGGTTTTTATTGGTGGAAGCCTGATTTCTCACGGGGGGCAAAACCCTATTGAGCCCGCGGCGCTTGGCAAGCCCTTAGTAACTGGGCCACATATGCATAACTTTGCCCATAGTTTTGAACTGTTTTTAGAGGGTAATGCGCTTGTTTGCGTGAAAGATCAAGCACATTTGTTGCAAGAAATGCGCGCATTATTAGAAGATCCAAAGCGGATAAAAAAAATGGGTCAACAAGCCAAAGCACTTATGCAAGCCCACCAAGGAGCCACGGCACGATTGTGCGAAGATTTCTTAACACGCTTTTAAGGCACGGCATTCTTTTTTGTTATTTATGGTACAAAGCCCAAGCTTAGCTTTCTACTTTTTCTTTGGTTTTTTGAGTTTTTTGTGGTCGCTGCCAGTTTTCAATGAGCTTTTGTGGCTGGCGCGCAATAGCCAAACCGCCTGTAGGAACATCTTTGGTTATAGTGGACCCTGCTCCAACCGTTGCGCCTTTTCCAACAGAAACCGGTGCAACTAACTGGGCATTAGAGCCAATAAAACAATTATCTTCAAGCGAAGTGTGGTGTTTGGTGGCCCCATCGTAATTGCAAGTTATAACCCCTGCACCAATATTAACTTCTTGGCCAAGCGTACTATCACCAATATAACTTAAGTGATTGATTTTGCTGCCTGCACCAATTTGAGTTTTTTTAACTTCAACAAAATTACCAATTTTAGCACCTTTCCCCACAGTGGTATTTTCACGAATTCGCGCAAAAGGGCCAATGGTGGCATGCTTGGCTATGGTAGCACCTTCTATGTAGCTGTTAGCCTTGATAATGGTATGATCTTCAATGGTGGTGTTGATAATTTGACAGCCAGGGCCAATATAACAGTGCGCACCAATTGTAACCTCTCCTTCAAGAATAACATTCACATCAATGGTTGTATCCATGCCCGATTGGACGGTGCCGCGAATATCAAGCCGATTTGGATCTATCGCACTTACCCCTTGCTGCATTAGTTTCTCTACCTGCCATTTTTGATAGATACGCTCAAGATGCGACAGTTCTAGGCGGGAATTAGCACCATAAACCTCTTGGGTAGCTAAAGGCTGAGAAATAGTAATGGCAATTTGGTCTTCAATAGCAAAGCCAACAATATCGGTTAAATAATACTCTTTTTGCATATTATTATTGGAGATTTTAGGAAGCCATTGGCTTAAATGCTCTGTGTTAGAGCAGTATACCCCAGTATTGACCTCGGTTATTTGACGCTGTAAATCATCAGCATCTTTTTCTTCAATAATCGCTTTGACTTGGTGAAATTGATCACGAACAATACGTCCCAAGCCTTTGGGATTTTCTACTTCCGCCGTTAAAAGGCCCAATTGATCGTGGTGTGTAGTCTCTACCATATGGCCAAGCGTTTGCGAGGAAATAAGCGGGACATCGCCATAAAGTATCAGCACTTGATTGTCTTTGTTAAGATGTGGTAAACACTGTAGCACCGCATGACCGGTACCAAGGCGCTCTTGCTGTTCAACCCAAATAATATCTGGATGTTCAATAGCCGCTTGTAAATAATTGCCTTTATGACCATGAACAATCATCAGTTGCTCTGGGTTTAAAGCTTCTACCGCATCAATTACATGCATTAGTAAAGGTTTGTTGGCAAGATTAAGTAAAACTTTTGAATGATTGGATTTCATTCGCGAACCAAAGCCCGCTGCAAGAATAATGACACTTAAAGACATAATAAAATAATAAATAAAAACAAGCCGATATTATAAAATAACTGTGTGCTTATGTCTAGCATGTTATCAATGCCACAAGGCATCTTTGCCTAGAGCTTTCATCAATAAAGAAGTCTGCGGGGTATTAGTCTTGTTTTTGTGGCGCTTTTTTTGCGCTAGAGCCAGTATCCTTCGTGCTTGATTCTAAGCGGGCTTGTGCTGCTTGTTCCTCTTTGGCTTCTTGCTTTTTTTTGTCTTTTTTGCTTTGTTTTTTGGAGCTGGCTTTTGCTGCTTTTTTGGCTTCCTCTTGTGCTTTTTGGATGGCATGTTTTTTCTCTAAAAGCACTTTAAGGTGCTTTTGGTAAAGCGCATAGAGTTCTTTTTTTACACCACAGAGAAAAGTAAGCTCTGCAACAAAGTAGATAATAGCTGTGAGAATCTGGCTGTGATTATCAATAAAAGCTGGCTTTTCTTTCTCTAACCAATGGCTAATAATTTGCGTAAACCAGCCACCAATAAAAAAATATAGAGAAACTTGAATCGAAAAGGCAGACATAATCCTAAGTGGTGTGCTATGAACGATAAAAAGTAAAATCAGAAAAAGTACTCCGGTTACATAACACAGTAGTTGATCAAACTGCCAATAATAGATAAGTAAGCCTATGGCAATAGGCCATGCAATAGAGAGTCCGATAACTGGAATGGTAATCCAGTTGAGAATAATAAACGTCCCAAATAAGATGGCAGGAATACACAACATATGTAAGAAAATAGTAATGGGGTGTTCATGGTAGCTCCTGTAAGAAGCGAGTTTTTCAGCTAATAAATTGGTTTTTGGTTTTTGAGTAAAATAGTCTTTCATATACTTTTCCTTTTGCTTTAGCCCTCTAATATATCTATGAAATTGCCATTTTTGTCAAGTGGTAGGAAGCGTTGATGGTGATTTTTTTTATAACATTGCCCTTGGTATGAAGGGTGCAGGGGCGTAATTTTTGTGATTATGCCTTTTTCTACTTGAATATCCATAAGGGGCTCTTGGGTTTGTTGATCACAATAAACATAATTAAAGCGCATTTGATGGCCAAATTGCCAAGACCATGATTGTAAGTCTTGGTAGTAGGCATGTACCTCTTTAAAAGGGTGGTGGCCGTCTACTTCATGGATTTTAGCATTAAGGTGTGGGAATTGTTTTTGATAGGCTTGGCAGATAGCCGATTTTACGGAATCCATCTTAAGGCTTGGGAAATGGGATTTGAGACAGGTAACGCTGGATCTAACAGAGGCAATGGCCTTGGTTTTAATGTTTGAGGCAAAAGCGGGCATTGGTGTACAGAAATGCTCTAATGCATCTAAGTCCGTGTCAATAAGCAAGGTGCCGTGATGAAAGGCACGATCTTTATTTTGCCTAAAAGCACTGCCTGATAGTTTATATTCTTTGTGCTGATGGCTAAACATAATTTGATGGCGTTTTTCACTTTGATACGTTGGGATAGAAAGAGATTGCAGGGCATTTATAATGCAATCAAGGTTTTGTTTTACATGGTGTTTGGCAATTGGCGCAAAAAAACAAAAGTTTATATTTCCTAAATCATGAAAGACCGTGCCACCACCACTTTGTCTTCTGGCAATTGGAATATTATTTTTTAGTGCAGCGCCCATATTGACTTCCATCCATGGGTTTTGCGCTCGACCTATAATAACACTGGGTGCATTGACATATAAAAGTAGCGCAAAGCAATTTTTATCGGTATGCCCATAGATATACTGTTCTAATGCAAGATTGCTGTATGGGTCGTTACTGCTTGAGAGATAAATATTTAAGCTTGCTTGGCTTGTTGCCATAATTAGCTGTTTTCCTCTTCAAAATGTGGTACTCCAACCATATGATAACCACAGTCAACATAGAGAATTTCTCCGGTTATTGCGCTAGAGTGATCACTAGCTAAAAAGGCTGCAGTTTGACCAATTTCCTCAAGGCTTACATTGCGCTTTAAAGGCGCAACTTTTGCATTGTAGTCAAGCATTTTGCGAAAGCCCTTAATGCCAGAAGCTGCAAGCGTACGTACCGGCCCTGCCGAAATGCCATTAACGCGTACTTGTTGAGGTCCTAATGCCATAGCGCTATAACGAATAGCTGCCTCTAGCGATGCTTTTGCTAGCCCCATGGTGTTATAGTTGCTAACCGCTTTTTGAGCGCCAAGATAGCTAAGGGCAACAATAGATCCTCCTTCTTTAAACATGCTTCTTGAAGCTTTTGCTAAGGCGCATAAGCTATAAGAGCTTATATCGTGTGCAACTTGAAAGCCCTCGCGATTGACATTTTCGATAAAGTCGCCTGTAAGTTGATCTTGTGGTGCAAAGGCAATAGCATGTACCAAACCATCAAGCTGATCCCAAACTTTGCCCAGTTCGGTAAAAACTGCATTGATTTCTTGATCATTTGCAACATCACAAGGCAAAATTGCATGCGGATTAAAAGGCGCGACTAAATCGCTGACTCTTTTTTTAAATTGTTCATTTACATAGGTAAAGGCTAAATTAGCGCCTTGCTCGTGCATCGATTTAGCAATACCATAGGCAATAGAGCGATTACTCATGACGCCGGTTATAAGAATATTTTTATTTTTTAAACATGCCATTTTACGTGCTCCTTAATCGGTTCAATGTGGGTTTTGCCACCCATATAGCTTTGCAATGCTTCTGGAATAAAGATGCGCTGGTTTTCATCTTGATAGTTTTCTAAAATGGCCACTAAGGTGCGACCAACGGCTAATCCAGAGCCGTTTAAAGTATGAATAAGCTGACTGTTTTTGCTGCCTGGTTCTCTAAAGCGTGCTTTTAAACGCCGTGCTTGAAAAGATTCACAATTAGAACAAGAAGAAATTTCACGGTAGGCATTTTGACCCGGTAACCAAACTTCAATATCAAAGGTTTTAGCAGCAGAAAAGCCCGTGTCGCCCGAGCATAAGCACACCACTTGGTGTGCAAGGTTGAGCTCTTTTAATATGGCTTGGGCATTATTAAGCAAGCGCTCATGTTCTTGTTTAGAATGCTCTGGCGTACAAAAGTGAATCAGCTCAACTTTGTCAAATTGATGTTGACGAATCATACCGCGTGTATCTCTGCCATAGGAACCTGCCTCAGAACGAAAGCATGGCGTATGCGCAACAAAGCGCAAGGGTAATTGCTCGCTTTGGAAAAGGGTGTTTTTAGCAATATTGGTAACAGGAACCTCTGCGGTTGAAATGAGACTTAAGTCAAAGTCGCCTTTGATATCAAAAAAGTCTTCGTCAAATTTTGGAAGCTGTCCAGTGCCAAAAAAACAATCGCGTTTAACCAGTGCCGGAACGTAGATTTCTTGATATTGGTGTTTGTCTATATGAGTGTTAAGCATAAACTGACACAAGGCGCGGTGTAATCTGGCAATATCATGATGCAATACCACAAAACGCGAACCGGAGAGTTTACTGGCCAGCTTAAAATCCATTTGCATCAGGTTTTCACCCAGTACATCATGCTCTAAAGGCGTAAAGTCAAATGAGGGCTTCTCTCCCCACGTGCTAACAAGAGTATTATCTTCTTCATCTTTGCCCTCAGGGACACTTGGATCAAGTACGTTGGGTACTTGGCTTAGCAAAGTGTGGAGTTCTTGTTGTAGTTGTTCTAAGGTTTCTTGCTGAGATTTTAGCGTTTGGTTAATCGTGCCAACTTTGGCCATAATGGCGCCCACATCCTCGCCTTGGGCTTTTTTTTGGCCTATGGATTTAGACAGGCTATTGCGCTGTTGTTGCAGATGCTCTGTTTCTTCTTGTAAGGTTTTACGCTTGGATTCAAGTTCAAGATAGGTTTCTTGCTGAAACTCAAAGCCTCTAAGGCGAAGGTTTTTACATACTGCATCAAGCTGGGTTTTTAATAATTGTGGATCAACCATAATACGACATAAGCCTTAAATATAAACTGCAA
>CACEWE010000045.1 GCA_902563055.1 uncultured Gammaproteobacteria bacterium
GGTCAATCAGCTTTGCATATAGCGGCATTAAATCAAAATGATAGCATAATATATTTTCTTTATATCAAGGGTTTGGATATTAATGCAAGGGATGGTAATTTTTGTGACACACCAGCAATTAGTGCAGCTGAAGGCGATGGATATGAAACGCTACGTTGTTTAGCTGATCTTGGTGCAGATTTGAATATAACTAATTATTATATGCAAGCTCCTGTTCATGCAGCAGCACGTCGTAGTAATGTTGCCGGGATGAGGTTTTTAGTTGAAAGGGGTGCAGAGTTAGATATAGTTGATAGTGAGGGCATGACCCCAGAAGATATTGCAAGAGAGCTTGGGAAAACGGAGGTATTAAGCTTTTTTGAGGAGCTTAAATCTAGTGATACGCCCTCTAGCGTTGCTTCACAGGTTTTTTATGAGCCTCCTTTAAAAAAACAAAGAACAGAAGATTCCACATCACAAGAAAAGAGTGTTACTTAAGATAAGAATAAATTGCTAGATCGTTAAAGATGTTGCATTTAGAAGGTTTTAAGAGCTTTTTGATTATGGGGTTCAAATGAAGAACTAAAAAACTATAGGAGAATAAGACAATGCTTAGAGATAAAGAAGCCCAAGATAAAAAACCTATTTTACCAATACCTACTGAATTAGTGGGAGAAATATATCAGTATTTAGATTTAAGAACTATAGCGGCAATGAAGAGTGTAAATATGGAAGCTCGTAGGGAGTATACTAGATTTCTAGAAAATAAATCGTTCCAAGGTGAAGTTAAAAGAAAAATACGTGCGTTTAATGATATTGGTTTACCATATTCAGAGCCAGTTGGGGGAGAGATAGGATACTATATTAACATAATGATATCCTTGCATAAAAAGAAGCTCTTAAGCGATAAAGACCGAGAGACCTGTGATGATCAAATAAAGGCGTTAGTTAAAAGAAAAATAGGTGTATTTAAAGATATTGATATACCATTTTCAGAGCCAGTTGGGATAGAGATAGGATACTATATTAACACAATGATATCCTTGCATAAAAAGAAGCTCATAAGCGATAAAGACCGAGAGACTTGTGATGTTCAAATAAAGGTGTTTCGTTGGCGTGTACAAAACTTTATTGATAAAAACCAGTCAATAGAGATAGGATACTATATTAACACAATGGTATCCTTGCAACTAAAGAGGCTCATAAGCGATATAAGCGATAAAGACAGAGAGACTTGTGATGATCAAATAAAGGCGCTTCGTAAGCGTGCATTTGACTTTACTGATAAAAATCACTCAGCAGAAAGAGACGCTTTGTTTAAATTGGTTGAGAATAAGGAAATAGACAGTGCAATTAAAAAAATTAAGGTAAATCCCTGGCTGGTTTTTGCTACTAAAGAAAATCACATTGAAAGTCGAGAGACTTTTACAAAATATCACACACTTGCGCTCATAGCAGCAAAAAATAAGCATCATGGCCTATTAGAAACGCTTGGTGAAATGGGTGCGGATTTGGAGTCTGCAGTATTAGATGCTGAATATATGACTTACGAGTCTGATGGAGAAAGTGAGGAAGTTTATACGAAGGGAGGTCCAGATTTTTTTTCCCCTATACATTTTGTGGCACTAAATGGGGATGTTAAGGGTTTAAAAATTCTTATTAAATTTGGAGTAGATATAAACAAAGCGGTTTCACATACAAAGGTGACACCGGCCCATTTAGCCGCAAGAAATAATAATCATGCCTTGTTAAAGAAACTTGTTGAGTTTGGAGCAGATTTGAATGCGGAGGTAGAAGGTAAAGAAACACCTTTGCATTATGCTGCAGTATCTGGGGATATTAAATTATTACGTATTTTTGAGGAATGGGATGCGAATTTTTTTGCGCTAAATGAAGTTGGTCAATCAGCTTTACATATAGCGGCATTAAATCAAAATGATAGCATAATAAATTTTCTTTATAACAAGGGTTTTGAAATTAATGCAAAAGATAATAATTTTTTTGACACACCAGCAATTAGTGCAGCTGAAGGCGATGGATATGAAACGCTACGTTGTTTAGCTGATCTTGGTGCAGATTTGAATATAACTAATTGTTATATGCAAGCTCCTGTTCATGCAGCAGCACGTTGTAGTAATGTTGCCGGGATGAGGTTTTTAGTTGAAAGGGGTGCAGAGTTAGATATAGTTGATAGTGAGGGCAAGACGCCTGCATATATCGCTGCAGAATTGGGGAATGTTCTTATATTGTATTTTCTAGATAAATTGGGTGCAAATTTACGTATGCCAGATAAGAGTGGGCGGACTCCTCTTGCTATTGCAACTGAATGGAATAACCCTGAGGCGGTAGCTTTCCTCTGTGCAACTGAAAATCAAGATAAACTTAAGAGTGTTCTATTATATGCAATTAATTATTTAGCTGAATATGAAAAATATAGTAGTTCATACCATAGGAGTACAGATTTCTTGTGTTATATAAAAGAATATTATGATAAAAAGAGCTTTTTTGATGTATCAACGCAAAAGGAACTTGAAGATAATATATCCTTATTTCGCAGTAAAGCACAGGAATATATTAACAAAGATAAAGGAGCTCAAAGAGATGCCTTATTTAAATTGCTTGAAGAAGAGAAAATAGACGATGCAATTTCACAAATTAAGAAATATCCTTTATTGGTTTTTGGAACAAGTGATGGTCTGGTGCCTTTGCATATTGCAGCTAAAAAAGGCCTCGTTGAAGTTGTAAAACTTATAATTGATTGTGGTGCAGATTTGGATAAGACCGATGAAAAAGCTTGGACTGCTGCACATTGGGCTGCTGAAGGTGGCTGTGTGGAAGTTTTAGAAGTGCTTGATGAAAATGGTATGAATCTAGAGAAAGCCAATAAAGATGGTGTGACGCCTAAAGATATTGTCCAATCCTATGAGCACTCCGGAGCAATGGCATTTTTTGATAGTACTTACAAAGAGCATCCTTCAAAAAAACAAAAAAGAGAAGATTCTGCATCACAAAAAAAGAGTGTTACTGAAGACAAGAAGATATTGCCAAATTTTTCTTGAAAGAGCATTGCATTGCAGGTATTATCGTCAAAAATTTTTTTTACTAAACAAAGAAGGATAAACATAATGAATAAACGTATTCCAAGTATACTAATGATAGCTTTAAGCCCCGTATTATTTTCAGCATGCTCTAGCAATACTACCATAGCAAAGTTACCAAGAGGCTATGAAGCTACTACTTATGGTGCAAGCTTAGCTCAAATTCAAAGAGAGACAGAACGCAATGCCCAAGCTAGATGTAAAAAAATGAACCTACAATTTGTTCAATGCGGCGAGCACAATACCTATACTGGTCCTAAAACTGGCAGTTCTGCAGTATTAGAAACATTAACTTCAGCTGCCTCTACGCTTTCTGCTGGCATTTTAAGTCGTGATAAATCCAGCGACAACAAACAAGTGCTTATTTTTGATTGCGTGGCACCAGGTGAAAAACCAAAATGTCCACAAACTACAAAAACTGATGTAAAAAAACATGGCAAAAAGCATAAAAAGGCTTAAAGCATCTATTTTAGCAATAGATTATGAAAGGCTACATAAGGTAGCCTTTTTTATACCTGGATTTAAAATCGTTTTATAAATTGGTGGCAGTAGGGAGTTTGTTGCTGATTTTGATAGTATTGTTGATGATAGTCTTCTGCGGGCCAAAACACCTGAGCAGAAAATAATTGTGTGGCAAGAATAAGGCCTTGGCTTTCTAATAAACCCATTACGTTTTCAGCACAGCTTTTTTGTAGTGGATGATGATAAAAGATGGCGCTTTGGTATTGAGGTCCATGGTCAGGGCCTTGGCCGGAGACTTGAGTAGGGTCGTGAATTTGAAAAAATAGTTTTAAGATTTCTTCACAGCTTATAATACTCGGATCAAAAAGCACACGCACGGCCTCATAGTGACCAGTTTTTTTACTTAATACATCCTGGTAGCTAGGATGCAAAACACTTCCTCCAATATAACCAACTTCGGTTTTAAGAACCCCTGGGGCTTGTTGCATAAAATGTTCTACTCCCCAAAAACAACCACCTGCGAGAATGATCTCCTCAGATTGCATGGCAGATTTTAGGCTGTAGTCTAAGGCAAGTCCATTAACGCAATGACGCGTATTTTTTGCACTAAAGCCTTCATTTTTAAAAACATGGCCCAGATGGCTCTTACAGTCCTTGCAGATAATTTCAACACGTTGACCATCCTTATCAGGGCGCTCAAGCACATGATCTTTAATGCAATCATCAAAACTTGGCCAGCCACAGTGTGAGGTGAATTGATCTTGACTATCAAATAAGGCCAATCCGCAGCAGCGGCAAAAGTATAAGCCTGTGGCTGCGGGGCTTATATAAGGACTTGTTCCTGGAGCCTCGGTAGCTTGTTGTTTCATAATCTTTAGAACATCTGGAAGTAAACTTTCTGATTTATCAATCATCTTATAAAGCCTCTCAAATATATTGATCATTGAGACTAACATAGGCATATTTTAGTCGCAATAGCGCTATTTACTTGACTTATTCATGGGTAAGTTTTAAGGTTATGCATCTTTGGCATAATAAGGTATAAGTATGAAAAAATGGTATTTCCCACGGCGTGATTTAGCAAAGCGCTATTTAAATATTTTACAGATTGGCATTTCGCCCAATATCGGTATCGTTGCCCAGCGTCGCAAGGGTAAAACCATGTTTTTATTAGAGGATGTGGCTGCGCTTGCCAAGGATTTTGATTTTATTCCTGTCTATGCTAGTTTATGGCAAAATATTAATCGTCCAGAAGATGGTATTATATTGGCTTTAAAAGAGGTGATGGAATCTTTAGATCGTAAGTTTTCTATGAGCCATTTATTGCATCAGAAGATTAAAAAAGTGGGTTTAAAAAATGAACTTTTAGGCAAGCTAGAGGTGGAGTTTGCCAATAAGCCAGAAAAAATATCTGATGCAGACATTATTTTAATTGATCAGTTACTAACAAGCTTAATGAAAAAGGCCAAGAAGAAGAAAATTTTATTAATGCTTGATGAGATACAGCATTTAGCCACAAATCCGCAATTTGATTCTTTAGCATATGCTTTAAGAACCATGCTTGATAAAAGGGGGGGGGGAGATTAAAACCATTATGACCGGTTCTTCGCGCCATTATATGCATTTATTATTTAATAAGTCACAATCGCCTTTTTACCATTTTGTTGAAATTATGCCGTTTCCGGATTTAGATGCAGGTTTTTTAAGCTTTATTGCTAAAAAAATTCAGCCATTGTGTAATAAAGATTATCCGCTTGCGCAATTACAGGATGCTTTTAATGATTTAGACGGTTCGCCGTATTGGATGATGAAGGCGGTGAGTTATATGATTGCCCATGAGGCAGACTTAGGCACAGCCCTTAATTATATTCAAGAAGTGATTGAAGCTGCAGAAGATTTTGAAGGCATCAATCTACAAATGAAGTCGATTGATAAAATTGTTTTTATGGCTTTAAGTCAAAAAGAGAGTCCATTTGCACAGTCGGTATTAGACGAAATAGAGCAGCAAACGGATGTTAAAGGCATTGTACCAAATGTGCAACGATCTTTGCAACGCCTTATTAGCCAGCATATTATTAGCCAAGTGGAGAAGGGCGCTTATATTATTGAAAAACCAGGTCTAAAAAAATATCTGTTAAGCCATCCACAAAAGGCTTTGATAGGTTAAGATCATGAGTGAAAAACATATAGTACAGTGTGCTAAAAAACTACGTGATTTACACCAAGCAATAAAACAAGCCTATGATAAAGAACCCCATGGTGAAGCGCATAAGCATGCATGTGCGGCCTTTCATGAGCAGTTTGATCAATTGGCTTTTCCAGGTGGTTTAGAGCAGGCTTTAAGCCAATTAAAAAATCACAATTCAAGCATACTGCCTATAGCATTAGAATTTTTGCAAGCAGACCCTTATTTTCATCGATCTGGTTATATAAAAGAAGAAATACTCCACCACCTGAAAAGATTCGAATTCACTGATAAGCAAAAAAAACTATTTTACGATTTGTTGGATAGAAGCATTCACCATGACCAGGATCGTATTTTTCGTGCCTATGCCAAGTTGTTTCCTTATGTTTCAACACAAGCACAACAAACTAAGATTAAGGACTTATTAAAAAATGCTGATGCTAAGCTTGCTCAAAGGCTTGAGTATATCTGCCATCTTTTACATTCATACAAATAAAAGAGAGCCTAGGAGAATCATGGAGTCTTTGGGGGATAGAACAAAGGGAATACCAACTAGGCAACAAAGTATAATTAATTTTATAGGAGGAGTGTTAGAATTAGTCAGCTTTTTAATTTTATCTTGATCGGTACCCATACACTCAACATAAAGCAAGCGTATGAATATTATATGCAGCAAAGGAAGGTAAAATAATAATATTCCTACCGAAAGCATAAATAATGAGATACAAAAGCCACCTACTTCTATAATGATACAGTATAGTATCCATATAAAGATAAACTTATATATAGCAAAAGGGCTTACTTTAGGTTTTCTAATTTTCTTTATATAGTATAGGAAGGGCATAACGCTTACTATAAGTTTTATAAGGAAGTAACATACACTTAAGCTCAATGAAGGGTAGGTAGAATGTGACTCTTTGAATACTCCAAGGTCCACTACAATAATAGAAAGAAATGCGAGTACTAGTATTATTTTAAAAAATCCTGAAACAATAACTCCTTCATCCTTTGCGTCACAATATAGCCAAATGGCTCCAAGTGCAAAAGCTACTAATAGGGTATTATCATAGAATGCAACTATGTCAATTACTTTCAGATTGTGGTGTATTTGCAAGAGTGTGCTTGCTAATAACTGGTCTAATAATGGGAGTAGGCATAGCAAAGGAAGCAGCAGGGTTGTTTTGCGGGTAAAACCACTCATAGGTAGTTTTCTTATATTGCAGTATTGAAACAATACCAAAGCCACTATGATGCCAGTAACTATCAACGCAAAAGCAATGTGTGGATTTCTCCCAATAAAACATACATGCTTATAGATGAAAGGAATTAAGAGTAAAAAAAGCCAAAATGATTGAAGGTTTTGAAGTTTTTTTTGCATGTTTACTACTCTTTATTTCAACTGTAAAGACATCTTACAACATTATGCGTATACAGCAAAGGTATAATACAATCATGACCCTTATAAAGGAAGAATGAAGATGCTAGGAACATTATGATTCTAGAAAATGCTCTGGCAAAAAAGGTTAAATTCAACCCAAATGGCAAAGGAAAAACTAGATCAGATCTAGTTCCCCGTTTCAGTGAGGCTATCAGCGGGGGGATAGGGTCACCTCCGTGTACTGCGCCTGAAACTGACACTTCACCGTCATCCCCACACAATACGGATGGGGATCATCCGGCCGTTGCACCACCTATACAATCGATGAACCAATTCGGTCTGTCATATATAATATAAATGCTTTTTTCTGATTAATTAAAACCGTATTATCACCTGGATACAATACCCCTCCGGCTGGTTGAATCGTTGGGTTGGCCAGTTTATACCTTAGCATTGGCAATGGCAGTTGATTATGAATCAGCATCGCGGGTGTTAGCGGTGCAAAACCCATCATCAAGACGAAACAGACACATCGTTTCATTTCGTGGCTCCTTCATTGATGCTTGACGGCATGAAGTCACCATAACATAAAATACAACATAATACACAGCTCCATATAAGCTAAGATTAAGGACTTATTAAAAAACGCTGATACTAAGCTTATTTATAACGATCAGCTTTATGCTTGTCTTTTTCTTTATTTTTTTTAAGCAATATGTTACATGAAGAGACTAGTTATAATTTTTGTTTATTTTTATGGGGTGCCTTATGGCCAATGAAGTCTTTTGTTTTGATAGTCATTTTCATATTATTAACCCAAGCTTTCCCTTAGTCGAAAATCAATCTTATCTTCCAGATCCTTTTCTTGTCGAGGATTATCTCAAATCTATGTCTGATTTGAATCTATGCATGAAGGGTGGGGCGGTTGTGTCTGGATCATTTCAAGCTTTTGATGTGTCATATATGAAAGATACTTTAAATAAGCTTGGCCCAAACTACGTGGGTGTTATTAATTTACAAGATGATGTTAGTGATGAAGAGATTTTAGTGCTTAATAAAATAGGCGTTCGTGCAGTCCGTTTTAATCTTTACCGAGGAGGGCCACAGGCGCTTGATAAATTAGAGTCTTTTGCACGGCGGATTTATGATTTAGTTGGCTGGCATGTTGAGTTATATATTAGTAATGCGCACTTGCATGAGCTGGTTTCTGTTTTAAGTTCTTTGCCTAAAGTATGTATAGATCATTTAGGTTTTGGGGGTATTGGTGATGATTTGCTAAAGCTTGCAAAATGCGGGGTTCATATTAAAGCAACGCGTTTTTCTATGCTTGATTTTGATATAAAGAATCTTATGCTTAAGATACATGAATGTAACCCTAAGTGCCTTATGTTCGGGAGTGACTTGCCAAGTACGCGTGCGCCTAGGCTTTTTAATAATCATGATCTTAAGCTTTTTTTTAAGACATTTGATGTGCCTGAACTGAAAAAGATTATGTATTCCAATGCTTATGAATTATACCATGGACGTTTTAAGCTATATTTGTAGCTAATTCGGCATGTTGTATGACATGCAATGCATATAAAAATAGCTAGAATTGTTAATTGTAATAAAGAATTTGATGATTGTAGATAATGAAATGGTCTTTGAATTTTTATTTTATAATGCTTAAGATTAATTGACAGTCTTATGTCGAAATTACATAATGTTTCGTTGTCTTAATTTTTAAAATAAATTTCAGGCATCAAGAAGTCAATATTACACAATAGTGGATTAGATTATGTTAAATAGTTCTCAAAAATACTTCCTTGATTCCTTCATTGGTAAAGAGGGCATCTATACTACAACAATCATAGAATATAAAGGTTTTGATCTAGGAACAAAAATACTTTATCTACAGAGAGCGATTTCCTATAATTGTGAAACCTTTAACCAAAATCTTGATATGCTTTATAATCCTGATTTACGTGATGATCTGTATACAAATAATATTGAATTCATACGCTCATTAAAGTTCATCAATGACATTTGTTTTAATAACGATGTGCAATATAGTGAACGGGGGCCTAAGGATGCATTAGATCATTATTTTAGTTCTCTAGGTTATACTGGTACACAAAAGGTCACTTTTAAAGAAACCGTTCAAGCTATTATCAATGCATTAATTAAAGATCTTATTATCAAAGCAACAGCTCAATTCTCTATTAATTCAGTGTTTAAAGGTCTTAAACTTAAGATTGGTACTAGTGATGAAAAACAAATAAAAGAACAAATAGCAGCAAGGATTAAGGCAGAAAAAGAAATTACTTCTGTTGTTTGGTGGCGAGCAGAATTGGACTTGCCTTTAAAACAAAAGAATTATCATCCACCTGATATATATGATGATGAGGGTTACGTAGATCCGGATATATTATCAGATAGAGAACATAAGCTCCCGGCTGATATTAGAGAGTTATCAACACCTTTTTCTGAGCTAATGAATGGAGCGCATATCTCGATTGATGAATTATTACAACTTGAACTTCATAAACGTCAATATTTAGCGAAACATTATAAAGATATTATTGAGTTAGTGACAACATCAAGGAGTGTTAGTGCATTTAATGATCTAATAAATCTCAATGAAAGTCAGCTCAATAAATTATTAAAGAACCATCAAAAAGTAGTTCAGTTAGTACATACAGTGCGTTATATTTCGTTTGATTCTCTGGGCGAAATTGAACAAAATAAGCTCCAAGAACTTTTAAACTACACAGGCGTAGTGGATCAGTTAGTGAATAAAGCTGATATTTCGTTTGATGAACTTATTGGAGTCGATTTAAATGAGCTCCGTGAATTTTTAAATCACCCTGATGCAGTAATTCAGTTATTGAATGAAGAGATACTTGCGTTTGATGAACTTAAAACACTCTATCGAGATAA
>CACEWE010000046.1 GCA_902563055.1 uncultured Gammaproteobacteria bacterium
TAGGCTATAAACCGGCCGGCTTTAGTGAAAAAATGCACGCTATGGTTTCAAGTGTCCAAGATAGGTGGCATGCGCGTATAGCGCTTATTAGGCCTTTGTTAATCTTATCTATTGCGTTTTTATGGATCATTAGTGGTGGGGCATCCTTAATAAACTATAAACAATCTTCGCTGATATTATTAAATTCTAATCTTCATTTTTTATCTGCTGCTACTTTTATTATACCGGCAGCAATCATTGATATTATTCTTGGTTTTGCGACACTGCTGCGGTATAGGTTGCAGTTGGTGGGGGTGATACAGATATTGCTTATTATATTTTACAGTAGTATTTTAACCTTGACGCAGGGTGCTTTGTGGCTTGATCCACTTGCTAGTCTAGTTAAAAATATTCCCATACTATGTGCAACATTAGTGATGATTGTGATAGAGGATAGACGCTAATGCTTTATATTATTCTCAAAATCATCCACATTATGAGTGCATCGGTTTTATTTGGAACGGGAATGGGTACGGCTTTATATATGCTTATTGTTAATTTTTCAAATAATATTGAGCGTATTGCCAAGGCAACACGACAAGTGGTGAAGGCAGATTGGCTTTTTACCACGCCGTCTGGGATTATTCAGGCGATAACGGGCTTTGCTATGATCTATATAAAATCCTATTCCTTAACAGCATTTTGGGTGATGGGTTCAATTGCAGGCTATCTTATTGCAGGTGCGTGTTGGCTGCCAGTGGTATGGCTGCAAATTCAGTGTCGGAATTTAGCTTTGGATGCTCTAGAGCATAAGCAAGCCCTTCCTGCTCGATATTATCGTTATTATAAAATTTGGTATCTTTTGGGTATTCCAGCCTTTCTTGCTTTGATTGTAGTATATTACTTAATGAGTAATAAAATTACATTATAGCGAGAGTTTTGGCGTATACCTTAGTCTTTGTTATAGGTATTTATTTAGTGTTCTTTGCTTGATAGTTGTCTGCAAAAGAAAGATTGTATAGCTTGCTGGCGATGCTTTTCTTCATGCTTTAATAGCATTACGCATGGTCGGCACATTGAGAAAAATTAATATACGGCATCTGGGATCCAATAATCGGATCTAAGGTTTTTTCATATTAGTAAAAAGACGCCCCTGGGTAGGGGCGTTATTGCATTTTAATTAATTCTCATCACTAGATAAAACCTTGGTGCTTTTAGGATCATGATTTTCATCCATTAAAGCTGCCATAGAATCTTTTTTAGGTGCTGTTTTTGCTTTAGTACTTGCTTTTTTGCTTGGTGCCTTTTTAGGTTCTGGCGCAACATCACTAAGTTTTTCTTTGGCAAGGTTCTGTTTTTCCTGTGCTGCATTGACCTTAGGCTCAGCTGCAAGCATAGCTTCCATTTCTGAAGGTGCTTGCTTAGTTGCTTTTGCAGCAGTAGGTTTTTTGGGCGCAGTCTTCTTTTTGGTTTCTGTTGCTTTCTTCGCAGCCGTAGTTTTGGCAGGTTTGGCTTTTATTGGTTTTGCCTCCACTGTTTTATGTTCAATTGGCTTTTGCTGAACCGCTGTAGGGGTCTCAGTCGTACCAACTTGCTTTAGCTTTTGTGGCGCTTTATCGGCGCTGGTCTTTTTAGCAACAGGAGCAGGGGCTTTAACTTCCTTTACCTCGCTGGTCATGGTAGCTGCACTAGTTGATTGATTCATTTTTTCTGAAGTACCTACTTGCTTGGTATTGCTTTTTTTCGCTTGATGCTTAGCAAGCACTTCTTTAACCATATCTTTTTTTGGCGCAGAAGGTTTTTCCGGTGTACTTGCTTTTTCTGCAGCTGCTGGCGCCTTATCTTGGGCTTTGTTTACGCTTTTAGTTTCTGTAGCTTTTGGAGTTGCTACTTTGTTTAAAGCTTTATCAACGCTTTTTTCTTGCGGTTTAGTCTTTGCTGTATCTTGAGTTTTACGCGTTTGCGTAGGCTGCTTTTTGGTTGCAGCTTGTTTTGTCGTATCAGCAGCTTTAGGATCCTTAGGCGTATGTTGTTGCTTGTTTTTATTTTGTGTTTGCCCTTGGTTTTGATTTTGTTTACGGTTTTGATTAGAAGACTCTTTACGGTGCTCATGGTTGTGGCCACCACCTTGGCGTCTTCTATTGTTCTGGTTGCGATTTCTTCTACGGTTATTGCCTCTGCCACTATGGCTTGGGGCACTTGGCGTATTAGTGGCAACATTGCTGGCACTGTCATCACCAAAAAGTGATTGGCAGATTCGAGCAAATAAGCTTGGTTCTTTTACTTGTGGCGCTTGTGGAAGTTTAATATCTTGCACTGCAGCTTTAGGCGCTGGCGCTTTACTTTTATATTCATACTTTTCTATTTGTGGTTTTTTTGCGCTCTTATAGCTAGGGATGGTCGCTTGCTTGCCACCTTTTTTTAGCGGGATGCGCTTAATTTCATATTCTGGAACGTGCATATGAGCACTTGGAATAATAATAATGCGCACACTAGAGTCTTGCTCATACTGAGTAAGTTGATAGCGTTTTTCGTTCATCAAATAGGTTGCGACGGGAACAGGTACGTGCACCTGAACTTCAAAGAGATTTTTAGTTTGTACTTCTTGGGCAACTTTGCGCAGCACGTCAATAGAGGTGGATTCGGTATTGCGAACCGAGCCTTGGCCATTACAGTGTTTGCAAATGGTCATGCCAAACTCTTCAAGAGAGGGTCTAAGGCGCTGTCTGGAAAGTTCAAGTAATCCAAAGCGTGAAATAGAGGATAGCTGGATACGGGCTCTATCAATGCCAATGGCATTTTCTAAAGTATGCACAACTTTCTTTTGGTTTTTATGGTCTTCCATATCGATAAAATCAATAACAACCAAACCACCTAAATCTCTAAGGCGCATTTGTCTGGCAATTTCTTTAGCCGCTTCGATATTACTTCTTGTCGCAGTTTCTTCAATATTACCACCTTTGGTTGCTTTTTTAGAGTTAATATCAATAGCGGTTAAGGCCTCTGTGTGATCAATTACAATAGAAGCTCCTGAAGGTAGAGAAATTTCGCGCTCAAAAGCACTTTGAATTTCCTCTTCAATCGATGCAAAAATATGTTTTTGGTCTTGGTGAAGCTTGACCCTATCACTAAAGGATGGTCGTAGGCGTTGAATGTTTTTATAGACGACATCAAAAGCTTCTTGGGTATCGACGATAATTTCGCTTATGTCTTCACGCAAGTAATCACGCACGATACGCATAAAAATATCGCTTTCTTGATAAATTAAAAACGAATCAGCATCTTTGTTGTCTGCTTGTAAAATAGCGTCCCAAATACACAGTAAGGTATCAAGATCCCATTGTAATTCTTCTATTGAGCGTCCTAAGCAAGCCGTACGCGAGATAATGCTCATGCCTTCAGGCACTTTTAATTGTGCAGTAATAGATTTAAGTTGTTGGCGATCTTCGCCACTGATGCGCCTGGAAATGCCGCCGCCACGACTGGAATTTGGCATTAAGACTAAGTAGCACCCAGCAAGGGTAATATAGGTGGTAACTGCCGCACCTTTTGTGCCGCGTTCTTCTTTAACCACTTGAATAATAAGTTCTTGACCTTCTTTGATTGCGTCTTTTAAAGGACGGTCTTTGTTAGGACGTTTCATGTCTTTAAAATAGACATCTGCTATGTCTTTAGCCGGTAAGAATCCGTGCTTTTGCGATCCATATTCAACAAATACCGCATCTAAGCTGGGTTCTACCCTTGAAATAGTTGCTTTGTAAATATTGGCTTTGGTTTGTACTTTAGAACTTGATTCCATGTCGATATCAACAAGGGTATCGCCATCTAAGAGTGCGGCGCGGATTTCGTCTTGTTGTGCGGCGTTGATAAGTATTTTTTTTGTCATTGTATTTGCTTCCATTTTGTTGGCGAGCAAGTACGGTAGAGAAAGATTTAGAGCATGTTATAGCGTTTAACTGGAGGGGTCATCATAAAAAGGTGTCTTCTGTTGATTCATCTTCATTTGGCTTGGCTCTTCTCTTCAAATCTTCTGCTACTGCACTTGGGTGCCAGTTTATATTCTGAGACTGTTGTATGTTCTATTTTATACCTTGCAACAATCTTGTTCTTTAGACCTTCTGTTGGTTGGTCATTGCATTCTGTTAATTAAAAAATCGGTGCTTGGGGCTTGTGCTTGATGTTATCCTCTTGATTAAAGAGAAAAAACTGATCAAGCAGTTCACGCAAAAGCTGGGGCATTCTACCACATTCCCCTCTAAATAGCAAGATTAAAGCAATGCTTTATTTAAAAAATCAAACCTGGTTCACTAGGGCAATGGATGTGCGGTTATTAAAAATTTCTTGCTTGTCAAAGTTGTCTTGCTTATGAGGTTTTTTTTAAAAAAATTAATGTAATGTTTTGATTGAAGCTTTGGCTGTCATTGGTTAGAATAGGGGCTATTTAAAAATATTCAAAGGGTATCGATATGGTACAATATATGTTGTTAATATTAGGTTTGTTACTAGTTGCTTTTATGGTTTACTTGTTGCGTTTTCATGGTAAAAGCACGCACGATAGCCGTGATATGCAGGCTGAAAGAGAAGCGCGTTTTGAAGAAGGCAGCGTGCCCGATGGCACTTTGGTACATCAAGAGCGTGATTTACTTTATGCGGCTGGAGAAGAAGATTTGGCCATGAGTGCAAAGCTTGCCAAGGCGGGTCAAAGTGCACTTGGTTTAGAATCCGGCGCACCAGAGCAAGGTGAGCTAGCCTTTGCAGATGATGATGTTGCCTCATGGGAAGAGATGATCAAACAAAGCTATGAGCAGCGTTTAGAAGAAGGTCAGTCTCCTGAGCATCATGTTATTGCACCAACCCATCAATACCAGTTTCCGCAAGGTTATGCGATGCTTTATGTCAAAGCGGCGCAGTCTGGGGTATTTCTGGGCGAGCGTATTTTAGAGGCTCTACGATCTTATCGCATGGTATATGGCAAGAAGCAAATTTTTCATCATTATGATCGTCAGGGTCAGTGTCTTTTTAGTGCATCTAGTGCAATTGATCCGGGCAGTTTTGATTTAGAGAGTATACATTTTATGACCACCCCTGGTTTAATTTTCTTTGTTGATTTGCCGCATTGCCCAGATTGTACTGGTGCATTTAAAGCCATGTTTCAAACGGCCTCAGAGGTAGCCTTTAAACTTGGTGGCGAGCTTTTAGATATGCATCAAGCGCCTATTGACAAGCAAAACTATGTCAATTATATCGCTTCGGTAAGCGCGTATGTGCGTGAAGATGTTCCTGCTTAATGCTTGAGATGGATAAGGCGCAAGCACAGCAAAGGCTGGAACAACTATACCATGATTTAGCGCGTTACAATCATCATTACCATCATCTTGATGCGCCTTTGGTGAGTGATGCTGCGTATGATGCTTTGTTTCAAGAATGTCTTGCATTAGAGCGCGCCTATCCAGATTTAGTGCAAGCAAACAGTCCAAGTAAACAAGTTGGCGCCCAGGTGATGGATGCTTTTGCAAAAGTTACCCATTCCAAGGCGATGTTATCGTTAAACAATGCTTTTTCCAGGGCAGACATTCAAGACTTTATCACGCGGATAGAGTCTTTAACCGGAGCACGGGACTTTGCTTTTTGTGTTGAGCCTAAATATGATGGTTTGGCGGTAAGTTTGCGTTATGAAAATGGGGTATTGGTTCAGGCGGCAACGCGGGGTGATGGCAAGGTTGGCGAGGATATCACGCATAATGTTAAGGTGCTTAAAAACATACCGCAAACTATTTTAGCTACGGGCATGATAGAAGTGCGTGGTGAGGTGTTTATGCCTTTAACGGGATTAGCGTCATTAAACCAGCAGATGCTTGAGCAAGGCAAAAAGCCTTTTGCCAATCCTAGAAATGCTGCGGCGGGAAGTTTACGGCAATTAGATGCACATGTGACGGCTCAGCGCCCATTAGATTTTATCGCATATGGAGTGGGGGATAGTGAGGGTCATACATTACCAGATTCCCAGTATGATATGATGTTATATTTGCAGTCCCTGGGCTTACCAATTAGTGCGGCAATGCAACAGATTCAGGGCGTGGCTTTATTAGAGTCCTATTACGAGCAAATTGTGCAAACTAGGGCCGATTTAGATTATGAAATTGATGGTATGGTTTTAAAATTAGACGATCGTCATTTGCAGCAGCAGTGTGGTTTTTTAGAGCGGGCACCGCGTTTTGCCATTGCTTGGAAGTTTCCAACGCAGAAGGTTGAAACGCGTTTAGAGGATGTGTTTTTTCAGGTGGGGCGTACGGGTATTGTGACGCCGGTGGCGCGATTAGAGCCAGTTATGGTTGGTGGTGTGCGGGTTCAGCATGCAAGTTTACATAATATGGCGCAAATTGAAGAAAAAGATGTGCGTATTGGAGATTTTGTTTGGGTGCATAGGGCTGGGGATGTTATTCCAGAAGTTATTGGTCCGGTGCTTCAAAAGCGTGGTGCGGTCAAGCCGGTGGTGGCGCCGAGTGTGTGTCCTTCCTGTGGGAGTACTTTGGTGCAGCAAGGAGAAAAGGTTGCATGGCGGTGTATGGCTAAATGGAGTTGTCCGGCGCAGCAAATTGAGCGCGTGGCGCATTTTGTATCGCGTAAGGCGTTAAATATTGCTGGTCTTGGTATTGGTCAATTACAAATATTATTTGACCACCATTGTATTTCTGGTCTGAGCGATTTATATCGCTTAACGACAGAACAGATTGCGCCTTTGCCGCGTATGGGTCAGCGTTCTGCAGAGAAGTTGGTGGCGGCTATAGCGCAAAGTAAAACCCCAAGTTTGGGGCGTTTTATTTATGCTTTGGGCATTGATGAGGTCGGTGAGGTAGTTGCTGGGAAGCTTGCTGGTGCATTTTTATCGATCAAGGCTTTAAGTGAGGCCGGTATTGATGCTTTAGTTGCAGTAGAAGAGGTTGGGCCGATATTAGCGGAAAATATTATCGCTTTTTTTCAAGATCCTCAGGTCTTAGCGTGTTTGGCAGATTTAGAGGCCCAGGGTGTGCAGCCCAAGGCGCCAGAGACGGTGCAGCATGATACCAGTCATCGTTTTTATCAAAAGCAAGTGGTGTTAACTGGGAGTTTTAGCGGTATGTCAAGAACAGAGGCTAAAGCACAATTAGAAGCCTTAGGCGCGAAAGTGGTCTCTAGCGTTTCCAAAAAAACCGATTATGTAATTGCGGGTGAAAACCCTGGCTCTAAACTGGAAAAAGCGAAGGCCCTGGGGGTTATAGTTTTGGCTCAGAAGTATCTTTTTGAGAATCGGCCTTAGGGTTAGGAGGCCTTCTTTTAAGCTTGCTATATGCCCATGATAAAAGTAGTGCGCATTTACTTGTTTTGCTTTGGGGTGCAACTTTTTTTCTTAGTTTTTTGAGTTTGGAATAAGCTTTGTTTCTTAGATTTTTGAGTTTGGAATAAGCTTTTTTTCTTCTTCTTTTATTCAATTTAGACTTGGCTTGAGATTCTTTTGTAAATGCCTGTATCTCAGTTACTGGTTGTTGATGCTTAGCCTGTTCCTTGAGTCGTCTTAGTTCATTTTCTAAATCAATTATCTTACTCTTTTTGCCACTAATGTCATTTGTGATACCTTGAGTTTGACGATTTTTCCAATATTCCATTGATGCTATAACTCTCTTCCTAAGTGATTTTCCCTTAAGGCTTGTTTTGTCTTCTAACTCTGTTATTTCGACTTTTAATCTTGATATTTCTTTTTTTTTATTCTTAATCTTTTCTGTGAGCTCTTCTTCGGGTATTTGATTCTGCTCTGCCTTGCGTGTGTGTGCGGCAGGGCCACTACCGCCACCTTCGCTGCCTGTGGGTGCGGCTGCAGGTGGGCCTGTGGCTGTGCCTTCTCCTGCGCCTTCGGTACCTCCGTCGCCTGTGGCTGCTGGTTGACCACCGCCGCCGGCTGCGTCTGCGCTACTGACCGTGGGTGCGGGTGGACCACCACCGCCGGCTTCGGCTGCGCTACTGACCGTGGGTGCGGGTGGACCACCACCGCCGGCTTCGGCTGCGGCAGGGCCACTACCACCACCGCCACCGCCTTTGGCTGCGGCTTTGCGAACGGCTGTGCCTTCGCCTTTGCTTGCGACTGCAGGTGGGCCTGCGCGTTCGGTACCTCCGCCGCCTGCGGGTGCGGCTGGGTGTGGGACTGCGGGTGCGCTTGGGCTTTCGCCTAAGCCTTCGCCACCGCCTGTGGCTGCGACTGCAGGTGGGACTATATCATCACCACCATTTTCGCTAGCTTCGTCTGCTGCTGCGGCTGCGGTTGCGGCTGCGGCTGCGGCTTTTGTGATCCTACTTAATATATCTGTTCTAGTAGAACGCTGTTCTTTGTCAATGTCTGATCTCTTGACTATCTTTTTCAAAATAGTCTTTAAGTTCTCTCGATTTACTTCTTTTGGTACCAGCCGATTCTCTACTATAGATTTAGCTCTCTCCTTTATTCCGGAGGGTTGGTGCAGTATCATGTCCACTTCATTCAAGTATTCTGCAATATGACTACTCATTGGGTTATCAAGAAATTTCAAAACAAACTTATCTTCATTAGTCGGATCAATTTGGCTAAGTATAATTAGTGGATCGCATATTTTATCCATTGTTTCCTTCATTTTTCTCGCTGCTATTATTTTATCACGACTTTTCAGCTTCCCCTCCCCCGTCTTAATTGCGTCGATACTATTGTCAAAGTCATCATCTCTTATATCTAAAGTCGTGCATATACTTTGATAATACGCATTAGCTCCCGCAATAAAGGTCCTAATAATCATATCAGCATGATCTGGAATTTTTTCTTCACTAAGGGCCATTATTAATCCATTTTTATATTTATATATTAATAGTAGTTTATGTTTCATTTATTTCAAAAAAATATGATTAAGGGTTGTTTTTAATTA
>CACEWE010000047.1 GCA_902563055.1 uncultured Gammaproteobacteria bacterium
TTTTTAAACAAAGATAAGCAAGCAGAAATAAAGAGCTTATTTGAATTGATCGAAAGCGAGAATATAGACAAAGCAATTACACAAATTAAAGAAAATCCTTTGCTGGTTTTTGCTACCGACTCAACTAGGTCAGGCTTGGTACATTTTGCGGCATTTTATAAACATGAAGAATTATTAAAAGTATTATTTGAATCGGGTGCGGATTTAAATCAAGTTAACAAGTATTTGGCTACGCCTTTGGAGGTTGCTGCAGGATATGGACATGAGGACATAATAAAACTACTTGTTCTACATGGTGCTCATATAGATAAAACTAATCAAGACGGTGATACGCCTTTATATATTGCGGCAAAGTATGGAAATGTGGAAGCAGTAAAAGTGCTAGTTGGGCTTGGTGCTAATGTAGATATAGCTAATGTTGAGAGCCAGAACCCTATGTATGTTGCGGCAAAATATGGACATGATAGCGTAGTAAAAATGCTTATTGAGTATGGTATGGACTTTGAAAAAAATTGGGATTTTATTCAATCGCCTTTAGATGCTGCAGCAATGTATGGTCATGATAGCGTATTAAAAGTGCTTATTGAAGGAGGTGCGGATATAAATCGCGAGGGCAAGATACCTTTGCATGCTGCAGCAAAGCATGGTCATGATAGCGCATTAAAAGTGCTTATTGAAGGAGGTGCGGATATAAATCGAGTTAATAACGAGGGCGAGACACCTTTGCATTGGGCGGCAACACAAAGAAATGCAGAAGTCATACGCGTTTTAAATGACCGTGGTGCCGATGTAAATAAAGCTAACAGTGAAGGCGAGACTCCTGTATATATCGCGGCTATGTCTGGAAATGAGAAAGTAGTTGAAGTGCTTGTTGAAAGAGGTGCTAATATAAATCATACGAATGCATATGGCTGGACGCCTGCTCATATTGCTGCAAAATGTAGAAATTTAGAGGTAATAAAAGTACTAGTTAGGCTTGGTGCTCATTTAAATGAACTCAATGACCAGCGCATGACACCTTTAATGTTTGCGGCAGGATTTGGAAATCTTAAATTAATAAAATTGCTGATTGAAGCAGGTGCAAATTTAAATCAAGCTTTACATAAGGCGGCAGAACATGGAAGGCGAAAAGTAGTAAAACTCCTTATTGAATTGGGTGCTGATTTTAATGAAGTTGATGATAAGGGTCAGACGCCGTTGATTGTTGCGGTAAGATATAGATATGAGAAAATAGTAAAAGAGCTTATTGAAAAAGGTGTGAATATTAATCAAGCTGATAATGATGGCAATACGCCTTTACATTGGGCGGCATCAGAAAGAAATACAGAAGTAATGCGTGTTTTAAATGACTTTGGTGCTGATTTAAATATGCTTAATAATTATAATAATGCGACACCTTTGATGGTTGCTGCAGGAAAAGGATATGTGGAAGTAGTAAAATTGCTTATTGAAGCAGGTGCAAATATAAATCAAGCTTTACATAAAGCGGCAGGAAAAGGATATGTGGAAGTAGTAAAATTGCTTATTACCCGTGGTGCGTATTTAAATGAAATTAATAATGTGGGCGAGACACCTTTGATGGTTGCGGCAGAATGTGGATATGAGGAAGTAGTTGAGGTGTTAATTGAAGGAGGTGCGAATATAAATCACACTTTACATCGTGCGGCACGAGAAGGCTATCGAGAAGGCTATATTGATGTTTTGCGGTTTCTAAATTTTTGCGGCGTGGATTTGGGTAAAGGTAATGCGCATGGTATGACTCCAGCTCATATTGCGGCACAATCCGGAAATTATAAAGTATTTCAAGTTCTTCATGAGCTTGGTGTGGATTTAAATCAAGCAGATATTAATGGTAAAACACCTTTAGATATTGCGGTAGAATACGGAAATGTGGAAGTCTTACGAGTGCTTTATGATTTTGGGGTACACCTTAAGTAAAGCTCATAAGTATGGTAAGTCGTCAGCTCAATTAGCGGCCCAAAATGCTTATGGTAAAGTATTAAATTTGCTTGCTAAATCAGGCGCGAATTTGGATAAAATTGAAATAATGATGATTATTGGGTAGAGGCCTTGGCCAAGATGCTAGTATTAGACTAATTATATTTTAAATATATATTTGTATGTATTTTTTTGTATAAAAATATTGACATATCTTATTTTTTTTGTATAATATTTTTTACACATTTAGTGTGTTTATTAAACACATGTATGCGCTTTTTGCTCATACGGATCAAACAAAGACGTAAAAAGTTTTATAGGAGAATAGGAAAATGATTAATACATTACATAATGTGATAGCAGGCAAAGTACTGAGCTATTTGGATTTGCGTACAGTATTACCATTTAGCATGACAAGTAGAAAATCTAAGGAGGATTATGAACTTTCCTTGGATGTATTAGTTAAGACAACCCAAGAAAAGATTGACGGCTTATCAAAGATTGATTTATCAAATCCAAAATCAGAGGAAAAAGAGATTGGGCACTACATTAACATAATGTTATGTATGCATAAAAATAAATTAATGAGCGAGAGAAAAAAGTGTCTTTTAATAAGCGACGATAAACGAGCAGACTGTGATGGTAAAATAAAGGCGTTTCGTGAGCGTGCAGAGGAATTTGTTAACAAACATATGCAAGCAGAAATAACGGACTTATTTGAATTGATTGAAGGCAAGAAAACAGACGAAGCCATTACACAAATTAAAGACAATCCATTGCTGGTTTTTGCTACCGACAAAGGCAATTCACCGCTGGCCATTGCTACTGACACATTTAGGTCGAGCTTGGTACATATTGCGGCAAGATTTGCGCAAAAGGAAGTAGTTGAAGTGCTTGTTGAGCTTGGTGCAGATGTAAACAAAGCTGATGGTGATGGAGATGCCCCGTTATCTATTGCTGCACAAACGGATCATCTTGATATAGTTAAGGCTCTTTTAGCAGCTGGTGCAGATGTAAACAAAGCTAATGGATATGACCTTACGGCTTTACATCTTGCGGCAGGATATGGGCATGTGGACGTAGTGGAAGAGCTTATTAAACATGATGTTGACTTAAATCAAAAGGATATTGATGGATGTACTGCATTAGCTTTGGCTGAAAAATTTGGGCAAACCGAAGTGGCTAAGGTTCTTTGCGCAGCAAAGATGGCTAGATCGATAAAGATGGCTAGATCTGCGATTATGGTTGGGGGAGTGACGACTCCTATCTTATTGCAAAAGCATTTAGATAATTGTGGTTTACAAGAGGGGCCGGAAGTAATGAATGTCGATTGAAGAAGAAAAAGTTTCATAGGAGGAGCTTTTTAGCAATTCTAAGGCATTAATAGTACCCTGTTTAAATTATTGATTATTATGCAGTAGTCCTATAATATTGCTATGTTTTTTATAAAACAAAAAACAATATTGACTTATTTTATTTTTACTTGTATAAAATTACTGAGTGCATTTGATCGTATTTTGATCTTTGTGCTCAAGCAAATAACTAAAACTACAGGAAAATAAGAAAATGCCTGCACAAGTCAAAAATATTAATAAATTACCTAATGAGATAGCAGGCGAAGTACTAAGCTATTTGGATTTGCGTACTGTATTAGCATTTAGCAAAACAAGCAGGGAATCTAAGAAGGATTATACATTTTTCTTGGATGTATTAGCTCAACCAACCCTAGAAAAAATTGATGTCTTTTCAGAGATTACCTTATCAAAGTCAAATTCAATATCAGTGGGAAAAGAGATTGGCCACTATATTAACATAATGTTTTGGATGCATAAAAAGAAAATAATAAGCAACAAGGACCGATTGGCTTGTAATGCTCAAATAAAGGTGATTCGTGAGCGTGCAGAGAAATTTGTTAACGAACATATGCAAGCAGAAATAACGGACTTATTTAAATTGATTGAAGGCAATAATACAGACAAAGCCATTACACAAATTAAAGACAATCCATTGCTGGTTTTTGGTACAAATGATTTAAATGAGACAGCTGTACATATTGTTGTAAAGAAAGGGCATTTGGACGTGTTATGGCTTCTTAAGGATTTTGGGGCGGATTTTGATAAATCAGATAAGAGTGGCTGGACGCCTACACATATTGCAGCACAAAAGCAAAACTTGGAAATGATAATGCTACTTAAAAAGCTGGGTGCGGATATAAATAAATCCAACAAATATGGCTGCATACCTATACATATAGTGGTGTTGGGGGGGAATGTTAGAGTACTATCGGCTTTAACGGTTTTAGGTGCGGATTTAAATAAAGCCAATAAGTATGGCAAGACGCCTGCACATATAGCAGCTCAAAATGCTTATGGTGAAGTATTCAATTTGCTTGCTAAATCAGGCGCGAAGTTGGATAAAGCAGATAATGATGGACGTACACCTTTGATGATTGCTCAATCGAATGCGCATTTTACAGCAATGGCGTTTTTTAATAATCTTGAGTCAGAGCCTCCTAAAAAAGAGCAAGAAGATCATTTGCCTATGCTTTATTGATTCTTTCCACTTTTTAATTTATCATTTTAGATGATGTTATTTTAGATAGAAAGAAATTACATCTAGAAAGCTTTAAGGCCATTTAGATTAAGCATAAAAGTATAGAATAAAATTTAGCATAGGAGACTCGTATCATGATGCATGAACAATTACAACGAAATTCATTTAATATTTTATTCCAGACCTTAGATAAAGACTCTTTACTTCTAAGCGAAAAAGAAAAAAAAAAATGTACGGATTTAATAAGGAGCCTTGACTCACGCTGGGTGAATGCGACTTGTAGTGGTAGGTCACTTACACATTATGCGTCAAGAAATGGGCATGATAGTCTATTAAACGAGCTTTTTCAACAGGGTGCAGATTTAAATATAGTTGATGAAAATCGCTGGTCGCCTACTCATTTTGCGGTAGAATATAGTCATATTGATGTGTTGCGGGTTCTTTATAAATGTGGGGCAAATCTAGATATACCAGATATCAATGGAACTAGACCTTATGATATTACAAAAGAGAAGAGCTATTATTATTATCAGGAGAGGGAAATATTTTGTGCGTACAAACTACGCCGTTATTTCCGTATCCTAGAATCGCTAGAGATAGCTAAATTTCTCAAATTACATCACAGGGATCAGACAAGTTTTTTAAATCAAATTTACTTTTATGGTTGCTATAAAGATCGATGTTTTGAGATGTTAGAACATAAAATAATGGAAAAGATAATAGCAAATTTTCGCGAGGGATTAGAGAAATCTATTCATAAAAGTGCCTCAGAACAAAAAAAGGATTTATTTCAATTAGTTGAAGGAGGGGTTATAGGGGACGTAATAACACAAATTAAAGCAAATCCTTTGCTGATATTTGCTACGAAAGTTGGTGTGAAACTTACACATTTTGCGGCAAAAAATGGTCATCTTAAGTTGTTGTATATGCTTGCTCAATACGGTGTGGATTTAGATGAAACTGATGAGAATGGCAGAACGCCGATGCATTTAGCGGTACAAAATAGTCAGGATAAAGTATTATATCATCTGTGTAAGTGGGGTGCAAATAGAAATAAACAAGATGATGATGGGAATACCCCTAATAATATTGCGTGTAAAGAAGGCTTTAGTAGTGCGAAAAATATACTTTATTGTAAAAAAATAAGATGTATAATTAATCAACTTAGATTCTACTCTATAGAGGACTTCTGCAGACAAGACCCAAATTCCCAATTAGGTATTTTACAACATATAAGCCGTTATGGCTGCATTAAGAACAAATCTAAATATTTTACTAAAGAACAACAGGAAATGCTGGAAGAAAAATTAAAAGATTTTTGTAATAAGGCAATGGAGTATGTTAACAATACTTTGGAGATAGCCCCTGCGTTTGAATTTCTAAAGAAAGAGAATATAGAGGAGTTTTATAAACAAATTAATGCAAATCCTTTATTGATTTTTGCTACTTTAGATGGTAAAACCTTTACACATATTGCAGTAGAAAAACAATTGCTAGGAGTATTGGAAACGCTTGGTTCTTACGGTGCGGATTTCAATAAAGCTGATAGTGAGTTCAGGACACCTATGCATATTGCGAAAGAAAATGTTCGTATCAAAGTTTCTAAAGTAGTAGAACAACTAGAAGTCAAATTGGGTGTAAGTGCTGATGAGCTTATGATAGCAGTAATGCCAGCTGCTGGCAGTGCCGGTGGTGAGCAAGCAGAACAGCAAACTGAATATCAGCTTATGCTTGAGAGTTTTGACGAGAATAGAATTGCCGTTATTAAAGCCGTTCGCGCTGCAACTGGTTATGACCTGAAAAAAGCTAAAGACATGGTTGATGGCGCGCTTAAAGAAATCAAAGAGGGCGTTAGCAAAGAAGATGAAGATGAAATAACAGCTGTTCTTGTTAAATATGGTGCTGATAAAAATATAATTAGTTATCAAACACCTATAAAAATTAATGATTTAAGGCTTTTTAACCATGACTTAATTGATGATTTAAGTCTCCCTAGCCATGACTTACTTGAAGCATGCACTGATGATGAATCAGAATTAGAAATTTTTGGATTTAATGTGACAGCGTTCTTGGACGAATATGAGCCTCCTAGAAAAAAAATAAAAAAAGAACTTAATCCTCCAGTATCATAAATTAAATACTGAAAACCATTAAATATTTTTATTAAAAGACGGACTTTTTAGAGGCTCAAACACCTTTATTGCCTATTTTACCAATAAATCAAAATGCTTAGCCATTATCATCTTTTTTGTGATGCTTTGCTTTAACTTTTATGGTTAATCGCTAAGGGTATTCGCTAAAATGCTATTCCTAGACTAAATAGAACTTAATTTAAATATCATAATATTTTGTAATTATCTGTTGCACTTAATATATAATTATGTTATTATTGTCACTGTATATTATTTTGCACATAAATGCGTCTTTTAAATATATTTTAATGGCTTTTTTGAGAGTGCATACTAAAACAGTTATATAGGAGAGTATCATGTATAGTAGAAGTGAATTGGATTATATAGAGCGCGAACGTAAATGGTTATTTGATTTATTGATGCATAACTTGGATCAAGTCAATAAAGAAATGATTAACTGGCCTTGTTTAGTTTTATTAATAAATCACTTTGAACAAATTAATAGTCAAAAAGATGGTATGACACTCTCACATTATGCGGCAAAAAATGGTCATATTGATGTGTTGGATTTTTTATTTAGTCTTGGTGCCAATTTTAATATTAAAGATAATGAAGGCAGGACCCCTGCCCATTATGCAGCACAATGTGGCCATATTGATGTGTTGAATTTTCTACATAAGAAAGGAATAAAGATAGATGAAAAAGATAGAAAAGGAAATACGGCGCTTGATATTGCAATTGGAATGAGCTCGCCTCGGGTGAAAAGGATGCGTTCTATGATCTATAAGCTTAAAGCGCAAGAGATAGATAATTTTGGGAAGTTAGGAGCTAGGGAGCAGTCATCGGATTTGCATTATCTCTCCTTGTATAATAAGGATAAGGACCGATATTTTTCTATACCTGAACAAGAAATGCTAGAAAAACATATAGAAGCATTTTGTAAGGCAGCAATGAATCATATGGAGAAGAAAACTGAAATTAAAAACCTAACATTTCAATTGCTAAAGGAAGAAAATATTGATGAGCTAATCAGATTGATTAAGTCTACCCCCTTACTGGTATTTGCTACTGATGAAAACGACAAGAGATTATTGGATATAGCAGTACAAAATGAACAGATAGAAGCTTTAGAGTATCTTTCTACTCAGGCGGGGGCTGATTTAAATATATTTAAAGATTATGATTTTAATATGCGCATATTAAAGAAGAAAATGCACAATGAAGTTTGTAATAAAATACTTGCATCGTGTAATTCAGATAAGCATGCGTTGCAGTTTTGTGGTATTGATAACATAGATGATTTTATAAATACTTATGATCCTGAACCAAAAAGAAGAATAACAGAAACTCTATCTGATAGCAGTGGTTCAATTGATCGTGAATCTTCAGCAAAAAGAAGAAGAACAGAAACTCTATCTGATAGCAGTGGTTCAATTGATCGTGAATCTTCAGCAAAAAGAAGAAGAACAGAAACTCTATCTGATAGCAGTGGTTCAATTGATCGTGAATCTTCAGCAAAAAGAAGAAGAACAGAAACTCTATCTGATAGCAGTGGT
>CACEWE010000048.1 GCA_902563055.1 uncultured Gammaproteobacteria bacterium
TTTTTCTTAATTGCTAAGGAACTGTGCTTGTTAAAAGACTAAAATGCCTTTAGGCTTTGTTCATTGGCGCAACGCAAAAAAACTGCGCTTTATTTATGTTGCTGAGTATATAACATTTTTATTTCTTCTACGGTTTCTTCTGAATAGTGTTTTTGATTATTTTGAACATACGTTAAAAGAGCAGATTGTTCGGTTCGAAGCTCAGGACTTGCTCTATCTACTCTTTGTTTTTGAGTTTTTTCTCGTGCAGGCTTATTAGTATTATCAGGAGCAAAAAGAAATCTTGATAGCCAGTAAAACACGCTACTGCCCCATTCTTTTTTACAAAAACAAACCATTACAAATCCCCATTTTTATTATTAGTGCTTTTAGCGCGCGGATGACAGGCATCATACACTTGGGCCAAATGTTGAAAATCCAGATGGGTATAAATTTGTGTGCTGGATATATCACTATGTCCTAATAATTCTTGCACCGCACGCAATTGATTACTGGATTCTAAAAGATGACTGGCAAAACAATGACGCAGTAAATGCGGATGGGCGTGCTGTTTTGCAATAAACTTGCCCCAGCGCACAAAACTACGGTGCATATCTCGTTGCTGTAAGCGCTTACCAGAGCGGGATACAAACAGCGCTTCTTGCTCGGGGTCTTGGCAAAACTCAGGCCGAACCGCAAGCCAGCGATCAATGGCTTGGAGTGACTTTTGTGACACGGGAACCAGACGCATTTTGCCCCCCTTCCCCAATACTTTTAATTCTTTTTGTGCAGTGTTAATGGTGTTAAGATTAAGCGCTTCAAGCTCACTGACCCTAAGTCCTGAGCCATAAGTAAGCTCTAGTATCGCTTGATCACGAATACTAATGGGGCTGCTGCTTGGCGTATTAAGCCATAAACTAACCATGTCGACATCAGGAATATCTGGAATATTACGTTGCATCTTGGGAATTTTAATACCAATAACCGGCGTCTTTTTAAAATCATGATGCAGCATTAAATAATGGTAAAAACTGCGCAGCGCCGAAAGCTTACGGTGTAAAGTCGCCGGCTTTTTTCCAGCTTGATGCAAAAACGATAGATAATGCTGCACCTGTTTGGGGGTGATGCGATTAAGATCGAGCTTACAGCGTTCAAGATTACGCTTCCAACCGAAAAGATCATTCTTATAGGCGCGAATCGTATGCGCAGAAAAACGTTTTTGAATCAATAAGAAATCTAAAAAAGCGTCAATATACTCCCCGGTGCTATGATTATGAGCTGGAGAGTGGCTGGTCATTGCGGTTTCCTTCAGGAGCTTGCTGCTTAGGCTCATTAGTAGCATCTGGTTGATCAGCCTTGCTAGGCTCAGTGGCTTTTAGATCTTTATTGCTGGAAGTTAAAGCATCTTTGGATGTTGCAGGACTGTTTTTATCTGTTTGTGTTTGTGCAGGCGGCGTGTCTTTGGGAAGGTATAAGGGCCCAGATTGACCACAGCCACCAAGCATCAGGGTGGCGCCAAGAAAAACTGAAAAGAGAATAAGACTAATAGCTGCTTTCATCATTAAAACTTTCATGTTATTTTAGAAGATCTTACCATATTAACGCTTGGATGCAAAATGAATTTGACCTGTGGAAATGGAAGGAGCAAACACCATGTATAAAATCGTATTTTATGTGCCAGAGGCGCAAGTAGAGGACGTGAAAAATGCACTATTTGCCGTTGGTGCAGGACGCCTTGGGAATTACAGCCATTGTTGTTGGCAAGTTTTAGGTCAGGGGCAATTTATGGCACACGAACAAGCCACACCCTTTTGCGGTGAAAAAGGTGCCGTGCACCAAGAAAAAGAATATTATGTGGAGCTTATATGCCCAGATTCGTGTATAGAAGAAGCCATTGCAGCTTTAATCGCCGCACACCCTTATGAGGAACCAGCGTATCAGGCCTGGAAACTTGCCTATCCCCAGGCACTTGGCTAAATTTAAACTTTCTATTCAACAACAACTTCTATTGTTTTTGAAGCAGCCCCTACGCCAGTACCTTTGCGTTTAATTAAACCCGTTCTTGAAACAGTCTCTATGTCTTCTCCCCTGCCAGTAACTTCGGGGTTAAATAAACTTATAGTGTTTACAGGAGGTTGAAAAGATTTCATGCCTTTGTTAAAATAATCTTTATTACTTGAGACCATAACAGCAGCAAGGCGGTATTTGGTGAAAATTGTTGGATCTATTTCCTTTGTATCTCCTGCTAAGAAAGAAGTTACCGCTTTAAAGCTCTTTATTAATTGAGCTTTTTCGTGGCTAAGGAGGAGGGTTTCAGAGCCATCAATCGATATAGCATTAACATGGGCATCAATCCTTACAAATTTATCATAACAATCATCTAATGGCGCTTTAGCTTTACTTACAAGTAAGGCAAGGGTTTTTAATATAGTTTCCATTTGATGATTGTTGAGCTTGATATCATCAAAATTTTCAACATTTGGCAATGCATTTTCTCTCTTCAAAGAATTCAAAACCATTATAGTATAACAGGTATGAAGAGTATTAGGATCTGGGTTTGTAAAGATCTGAGGAAAATGTATACGCATTAGTTCATGTGAGTTTTCTATAATATCAGTTTTATGGGCAGAACTCTTATTTGATATCCTTAGTAGTTGTTTTAAAAACATCCAAAAAAAAAGTCCAAGGACTATTTGACTGCCTACTAAAAGCAAAGCATTACGATAGAAATGAGAAAAAATAGAACGGGAATGTTTATATTCGGGAGACTTAATGTTGTGAGGATTAGCTAATGACGCTTGATCATCTGCATCGCTCTCATAAGGGTTTGCTACATCATATAGGTAATAAAGTATGAAGAGGGGGAGTATAACCCGGTATTGAAATTTTATCCAATAGTTGTTCATTAATTGCGCTGTATTTAGAGTGCGTAAAAAACACGGATAATCGATGAAAAGTATATAAGCAAGATTATAATTGTCATTTGTTCCCTGCTTAAGCATCTTTTTGAGCATTTCAAAAAACTCTAAACTGTACATGTTTTGGCCTTGATCGAATCTAATTTGAGAAAATTATAACGACCAAACTAGTATTAGCAATTAGGTAATAAAATATTGTATTGCATTTGAGCGTTGTGGGTATTTTAAACGGTGATGTAACTATTTTTTTGGTGCTGTTGTTCAATTGGCAATTTATTGCAGCCATAGTATACTAGCTGCAATTAAGCGTGAGAGGCTAGCGGCATGGCTATTTTAAACATTGTGCATTATCCAAATGATATTCTAAGTAATCCTACCAAACCAGTAGAAAAAGTAGATCAGGTCATCAAGCGTTTGGTACAGGATATGTTTGAGACCATGTATAATGAGCGTGGTTTAGGTTTGGCGGCCAATCAAGTAGGTGAAGCTCTGTCGATTTTTGTGATGGACTTATCAAAAGATAAATCCACACCTTTGTGTTTTATTAATCCAGAGGTGGTAGAAAGCAAGGGCGAAGTTAAACTTGAAGAAGGCTGTTTATCTTTTCCTGGCGTCTATGCCAAGGTTAAACGTCCTGAATTTGTAAAAATGCGTGCTTTGGATATCAATGGCGAAGTTTTTGAGCATGAGGGGGTCGATTATGACGGTCGCTGTATGCTCCATGAGCTTGATCACTTAAAAGGTATTACCTTTTTTGATCGTCTCTCGCCACTCAAGCGTAAAATGCTTGAAGAAAAGTATTTTAAACGCAATCGCGAACGTTTATAAGTTCCGCCTATGCGCATAATATTCGCCGGCACGCCTGATATTGCACAAGAAGTCCTAGAGGCGCTCTATAAGCAGCATGAAGTGGTAGCGGTACTGTCGCAAATGGATCGTAAAAAAGGTCGCAGTCAAACGGTACAAGCCTCACCGGTAAGTGCGTTTGCTCGAAAACACAACATCCCACTTTTTCAAGCAAAAACCCTTAAAGGCAATGATGCTTTAGCTAAAACCCTTGCTGATTTTAATGCAGATGTTATGGTGGTGGTGGCTTATGGTCTCATTTTACCTGAAGCGTTTTTAAGCCTTACCAAGCTTGGTTGTTATAATGGTCATGTCTCTTTATTGCCCAAATGGCGTGGTGCTGCGCCCATTCAACATGCTATTTTAGCTGGTGATTGTGAAACGGGTGTTAGTATTATGCAATTAGATGTTGGTATGGATACAGGTCCTGTTTTATTGCAACGTTCTTATCCTTTAAGTCCCAAGCATACTTCACAAATGGTGTTTGCTGATCTAGCGCGCTTAACGGCAAGTACCATGCTTGAGGCATTAGATCTGGCGCAAAAGGGTCAGTTAACCCCGCAAGCGCAGCAGCATGATAAGGCTACCTATGCGCCTAAAATAGAAAAGCATGATGGCTTTTTAGATTTTCGTCAGTCGGCGTGGCGCTTAGATCGTCAGCTTAAGGCTTTTGATCCATGGCCGGGGAGTTTTGCTTGTTACCATGGCCAAACCATAAAGTTATTTGGATCTAGTGTTATAGATACAGATACTCAAGGCCAGCCAGGAAAGATTGTACAGCTGAATAAGGATTATTTGCAGGTTCAGGCCAATCCGGGTATGATCGCGTTTAGTCATATTCAGGTTCCGGGTGCAAAACGGATGGATATGGCATCCTTTTTAAACGGTCGCGGAGATTTTTTTAGTATAGGGGACAGTTTTGACACAGAATATTCTAGAAATTGATGGAGTAAGTAAAATCTACAAGGGTGGTAAAAAAGCGCTTGATGGAGTTTCTTTTAATGTTGAATCCGGTGATTTTTATACCTTACTTGGTCCAAATGGTGCGGGTAAAACTACATTAATTGGAATGATGAGTTCTTTGGTAAATATCACCAGTGGCCATATTCGCATTGGTGGATATGATATTCAAAAGCAGCCCGATCAGGCCAAGGCTTTAATTGGTGTGGTACCGCAGGAAATGAATTTAAATACTTTTGAGCAAGTGCGTTTGGTGTTATTGCATCAGGCGGCGTATTTTGGGATTCGCACAAAGGAGGCTATTGCGCGTGCAAATGAGCTGTTAGCGCTTTTACAGCTTGCCGATAAGGCGACCACCCAGGTGCGTTTTTTATCAGGTGGCATGAAGCGCCGACTGATGATTGCCAGGGCCTTGATGCATAGACCACAGCTATTGTTATTAGATGAGCCTACAACGGGGGTTGATGTAGAGATTCGCGAAATTATGTGGCAGGCGATTAATCGTTTTAATCAAGAAGAGGGTATGAGTATCATTTTAACCACGCATTACCTAGAAGAGGCAGAATCTTTAGCAAAAAAAGTAGCGATTATTGATCAGGGCAAGGTTTTAGCTGATACAAGTGTTGACTCGTTATTGCATGTGTTGGCTAAAGAGCGGGTTATTTTATATGTCAAAGAGCCTTTGGATCTTAATATATTGCCAAAGGGTTATGCGTGTAGTATTGAGGATGCTTTAACTTTGGCGGTGGATTTAGAAAAGTCGCAGAGTTTAACGAGCTTATTGGGTGATTTATCACGATGTGGGGTAGAGGTTGTGCGGATGCGCAATCATAAAAATCGTTTAGAGCAAGTTTTTGTAAAAATGGTAGCAGAGCATCAGTAGGGAAGGGTAATGGATATTCGTGCACAGGTTTATGGTTGTTATGGTGTTTTTCGTAAGGAAGTGATGCGGGTTATACGGATTTGGCCGCAAAGTTTATTGCCATCGCCTATCACTATGGTCTTATATTTTTTAATTTTTGGTCATGTTATTGGGTCGCGGGTTGGGACAATGGACGGTGTGTCTTATATTCGTTTTATCATGCCGGGTTTAGTGATGATGGCTATAATATTAAATTCCTATTCTAATGTAGTTTCATCGTTTTTTGGTTCGAAGTTTAATCGTTCTATTGAAGAGTTATTGGTTTCGCCTTTAGGTAGTAGTTTTATTATGCTTGGATTTATTGGTGGTGGGGTTTTTCGTGGTTTATTGGTGGGCTGTATTGTGCTTGGGGTTGGTATCTTATTTACCCATTCAGCTATTGCCCATGGTTTTTTAATGGTTTTAGTGATGGTGCTTTGTAGTAGTTTATTTGCGTTGGCTGGGATATTAAATGGTATTATTGCTCAAAAGTTTGATGATACCGCTATTGTAACCACCTTTATTTTAACGCCGTTAATTTATTTAGGTGGGGTTTTTTATTCTACCAGTTTGCTTTCACCATTTTGGCAGAAACTGACTTTATTGGATCCTATTTTATATACGGTGGAGTTATTTCGTTATTGTATTTTAGGGCTTAATAGTCATCTTGTTTTTGGGGCGGTGATGATGATTGTAGTTTTGTGGTTTTTGTTGTTTTTTACGTGTTGGACATTATTACAGCGTGGATTTCGAATTAAGAGTTAGAGTTTTGATGATCTAGGTGTCAGAGACAAGCTTAAGAGGGGCATCTTCTAATTTTTTTGATAAGTGTTGAGGTTTGCTGTAGCGCCACCACATTACAAAGATGGGTAATAGCAAAATAATTTCTATGGAGGATGATAGTGCTAGTTGCCAAGCACCTAGGGGGACGGCATATGCAATCCAACATATCTGGGTAAAGAAGAGCAGGGTAAACATGCCAATGCTAACGTCGTTGACGCTTTTAAGTTTAAAGGATTTTATGATTTGTGGAACAAAGGCAATATTGGAAGTGACATTGGCAACCATTCCTAAAAAGTCGCATAAGTGCATGGTGTATCTCCGATAAAGGTGTATCTCCGATAAAATTTTGGTATATCTTAAAGAAAATTTTAACAGAGTCAAGTTATTTTAAGGATGTTGTTTTCAGCTTAATGTAATGTATGGCGTTTGCTCAAGTATGTATCCTCGTGGTCGGATATTGCATTTTCTTCTATACTATTTTAGTTTTTTGCTTAAAAGGGAGATGTCATGGCTATCGTAGATTTTGTATATGTAATGCTGATTGGTTTTGTAACGTGTTTTTTCGGAATTCCGGTTGCGGTTCTTGCCGGTTTTGAGGCCCTTTCGCATAGTGCTTTGTATGGATTGGCCATTGCGCTTGGCGCGATGCTTGTGCAGGGTGTTTACGCGGCGATTGCGGTGGCATCTGTTGGGGCATATAACCATGTTAGTGGTGCGATGGGGATGGCTGAGGGTTTTCCTTGGGACAATTTAATTGTTGGGGGCATTATTATTTTTATTGCATACAAGATATATGGTGCGCCACCTGAGGAGGTTCAAACGGACAATAAGCGTGGTGGTTTATACAAGAATGTGTTATTGGGTGTGAGTTTAGCGGTAGTGGCGCCGCAGCGTATTATGTTGTATATCCTTTTTATTTCGGGTTTTGAGATTCCTTTGGGAATAGATAACTGGATGCTTATGTTGCTTGTTGTGTTGGGGATATTGTTGGGCACGGCCTTATGGTGGGCGGTTTATATGTTGATTCTTGGTAGCTTGAGGCAGCGTTTAAGTGCGCGTCATATCATGCTGATGCAGAAAGTGGGTGCTTTACTGATGTTGGCAATGGCTATTTTCTCTTTGGTCCCTGTTGCTCAGTATTTAAATGTGCATGTTCAGTCGTTGATGGTCCAGTTCCAACATTATGGGGCTTAACTATCTTCTGCAATATTCGTCGTTTAATGGGCTACGAAATGGCTCCTCAAACAATGTCAGGATGACCCTTCGGTGTGGGGTGCACTTTGCCGGTTATGCATGGTTTTTGCAAACGACAGTTGGACCTAACTACCGGCTGCAACGTTTGTGGTTTAATAGGCAGCGTATTGGCTCCCCCAACAATGTCATCCCGGGCGCCGACCGGCTTCATTTTAATTTTAAAGAAAATTAAAATACGCCAGCCG
>CACEWE010000049.1 GCA_902563055.1 uncultured Gammaproteobacteria bacterium
GCTATGTCAAAGAAGCTTGGAGCCATTTGACTATGCCTATACTAGTTCTTCCACTTTGTGCTTTTTAAAAGACGGTGCGGATGATCAGGCCGTGCCAGATAGTTATGAAATATGGCCTATGGATGCGCCCTTTATTGACCCTTGTGTGTTGGTAGAAGAGGAGTTGTTACTTGGTATTCCCCCGGCGCCGGTAAATCCTTCTAGCAAAGAGATTGACCTTGGGGTAAAAAAGGGTTATAATGGCGCACCTTCTGGAACACACCAGCCGTTTGCGGTGTTAAAAGATTTGAAAAATTTAAAAGAGAAGTAGTTTGAAAGGAGACTCTCATGGCAGTTCAAAAAAATAGAAAAACCCGTTCAAGACGCGATATGCGTCGTTCTCATCATGATGCCCCGTTGCAACATGTATGTGAAGACAGTCACACTGGCGAAATGCATATTCGTCATCATATGACTCCGCGCGGTTATTACAAAGGCCGTAAGCTAAAGGCCTAAAATCTTGAGTACATTAAACATTGCCATCGATGCAATGGGGGGAGATGATGGTCTCAAGGCAACAGTTCCAGCGGCTATACTAGCAGCAAAAAAGCATGCGAATGTATGCTTTACGCTTGTCGGTGATCAAAAAAAAATTGCTTACCATATTAAAAGGCATGGCGGGGAAAAATTTGCCAATATTGATGTTTTTCATGCGAGTGAATCTGTTGGTATGGATGAGGCGCCTGCTATAGCGCTGCGCAATAAAAAAGATTCTTCGATGCGTCAAGCTATCAATCTTGTAAAAGATGGTTCGGCCAATGCCTGCGTGAGCGCAGGTAATACGGGTGCCTTAATGGCTACAGCGCGCTTTGTATTAAAAATGTTACCCGGGGTGGATCGCCCTGCTATTGTGTATGCTTTGCCAGCTTTGTGCTCTAAGAGTCCTGGTGGTAGGCGTCCGGTGTATATGTTGGATTTGGGTGCAAATATTGATTGCAGTGCTGATCAGCTCTTTCAGTTTGGGTTGATGGGTAGTGTTTTGGCACAAAGTATTCATCATACAAAAAATCTTCCAAAGGTGCGCTTGCTTAATATTGGTGAAGAAGAGGTTAAAGGCTTACAGGTTATTAAAGACGCAGCCGAATTAATGAAATCTTGTGATGCCATTAACTACGATGGCTATGTAGAGCCCAATGATATTTTCTTTTCTGAGGCTGATGTTATTGTCTGTGATGGTTTTGTTGGTAATGTAACGCTTAAATCTACTGAGGGTATTATTAAATTCTTAAGTAAAGTGGTGAAGCGTTCTTTTACGAAAAGCATATTCTCTAAGCTTTGTGCGCTTTTTGCTTTACCGGTCTTGAAGAAGATTAAAGAAGAGTTTGATGTGCGTCAATACAATGGTGCCAGCTTGTTGGGTCTTAAAGGTGTGGTGGTGAAGAGTCATGGTTATGCCGATAGCATTGCGTTTTTATCTGCCATTGAAAAAGCAATAGAAGAGGCAAGAGAATCATTGCCAGAGCAGATTGCAATGGTATATGCTAAGGTCAATCACCAAAAATAGGATAAAGCACATGTATGCTAAAATCGCTGGAACTGGTAGTTGTTTACCTGAGTATATTCTGTCTAATGATGAGCTTTCCAAGCGCGTAGAAACCTCTGATGAATGGATTCAAAAGCGGGTTGGAATTGCGGAGCGTCGTATTGCCAGTGCCGAAGAAGATAATACCTTTTTAGCAGCAACTGCTGCGCAAAAGGCATTAGATGCGGCGGGCTTATCTCCTGAGGATATCGATTTGATTCTAGTGGCAACAGCCACGGGTGATTACGTTATGCCTTCTACGGCGGTTCGGGTGCAGCATGCGCTGAATATGGAAAAGACTGCAATGGCATTTGATATTAGTGCGGCATGCTCGGGTTTTATTTATGGTTTAGATATTGCCAAGACCTATATTGAAAATAAGGTACATCAGCATATATTGGTGATTGGTTGTGAGCGGATGTCACGTTTGATGAACTGGGAAGATCGCAGTACCTGTGTTTTATTTGGAGATGGTGCTGGTGCGGTAGTATTATCTGCAAGTAGCACTCCTGGTATTATTGGTAGTTGCTGTCATGCAAGTGGCAAATACACTGATTTACTCTGTGTTAAGAATAATTTGCCTAAGGAGGCGTTTTCAAAACAGGCCCTGCAAACAAGTTTGAATATGGAGGGCAATAAAGTCTTTCGTTATGCAGTGGAGATGCTTGGTGCGGTGGTAGAAGAAATACTTGAGCAGCATCAGCTTACAAAGTCAGATATCGATTGGCTCATTCCACATCAAGCCAATGAGCGCATTATTGCAGCTACGGCAAAGCGTTTAGGTGTCGGGATGGATCAGGTTATTTTAACCCTAAAAACCCATGGTAATACTTCCTCGGCTTCTGTGCCTTTGGCACTGGATGTTGCGATGCGCGATGGTCGCATTAAGCCCGGTCAAAAAGCCATTTTAGAGGCTTTTGGTTCTGGTTTTGTGTGGGGTGCTATTTTGGTGCAGTTCTAAATTCTTATTTTCAAAATTATCGATTGCCGTTATAATACAAACTTTTAGCTAAGGAGCTTAGTATGCAAGTTGCGCTTTTCCCCGGCCAGGGTTCGCAGCATCAGGGAATGCTGGAAAACTTTATCAGTGAATATGCACTGGTGAAAAATATTTTTAATCAAGCTAGTGAAGTTTTGGATCAGGACCTGTTGCACATTATATCTCAGGATCCTGATTTGCTTAATCAAACGGCCACTACGCAGCCAATTTTATTAGCGTCTAGTTATGCGCTTTGGTCCTTGTTGCAAGATCGCTGTGATTTTAAACCGCAATTTGTCGCAGGCCATAGCTTGGGTGAGTATAGTGCTCTAGTGTGTGCTGGTGCATTGGATTTTGCTGATGGCTTAAAATTAGTGCAGCGTCGTGGTCAGCTTATGCAGGCTGCAGTGACAGAAAATCCTGGAGCTATGGCTGCGGTTTTGGGTTTAAGCGATCAGAGCGTTGTAGAATTATGTCAAAGTATCGATTATCAAATATCTCCAGCTAACTTTAACTGTCCAGGTCAGGTGGTTATTGCAGGAGAAGAGGCGGGAATTGACGCGGCCATTGCTGCGGCAAAAGACTTTGGGGCAAAACGAATTTTGAAGTTGCCCGTTAGTGTGCCTTCTCATTGTGCGTTGATGAAGCAGGCGGCTGTAGAATTTGCCAAGGTTCTTGATGCGGTGCCCATGCGTATGCCCAGTATTGGGCTCATTCATAATGTAAGTGCGGCACCTTCACAATCGGTTGCAGAGCTTAAAGCAGCACTTGTGGCACAACTAGATCAGCCAGTTTTATGGACGCAAACGCTTGCGTATCTTCAGCAGCAAGGCGTAAATAATTTTTTTGAGTGTGGTCCTAAAAATGTTTTATCTAATCTCGTTAAGCGTATGGTTGATAAGGATCAGTGTGCCATTTGGAGTTTATCAGACCCAGAGGCATTTGGTGCTGTTGTGGCGCGTTGTCAGGTACAGGAGTCTTAAGTATGGAAAAGAATGTTTTAGTGACGGGTGCTTCTCGTGGTATTGGTGCGGCTATTTTTGATTTAATGGTTCAAGAGGGTTATCGTGTGGCAGGCACGGCAACCAGTACTAAAGGCGCTGATGCCATTAGTGCCCGCGGTGGTCTGGGTTTGGTTTGTGATATTACTAAAGGGCAAGACCGTGATGCTCTATTGGCGGAGCTTAAAGCGCAAGATAGGACGCCAGATATTTTGGTCAATAATGCTGGGGTAACTGCCGATAATCTTTTAATGCGTATGAGTGATGAGGAATTTGACCGTGTGATAGATACCAATTTAAAAGGGGTTTTTGCTTTGACAAAAGCAGTAGTGCGTCCAATGATGAAGCAACGCTGGGGGCGGATTATTTCTATTGGTTCGGTGGTTGCTCGCTTGGGTAATCCTGGTCAGGCTAATTATTGCGCTTCTAAGGCTGCGGTAGAGGGTTTTACAAGGTCGATTGCCAGGGAGCTTGGTTCTAGGAATATCACAGCAAATATCGTTGCGCCTGGTTTTATTGCTACAGATATGACCGATACCCTTGGAGAGGAGGTGAAAGACAAGCTTATGGCACAAATTCCCTTGGCGCGCTTAGGGGTGCCTGATGATATTGCTCATATGGTTGCATTTTTGGCTTCGGATAAAGCCTCCTATGTTACTGGTCAAGTTATGGCCGTTAATGGTGGTATGTTAATGCCGTAAATGTCTGAAAAGATAAAATAAATAGCATTTTTTTATGACTTAGATAAAGGAAGGGTGTAAAAGAAGCTATGTTTTTCTTGCATCTTTGCTTAATATGCATAGAATATTTGAAGTATTTTTTAATAACTAACAGAGGTACCTTTCATGGATATACAAGCTCGTGTAACTAAAATTATTGTTGAACAACTTGGTGTAGAAGAGTCTCAAGTAGTCCCAGCTGCATCTTTCTCAGCAGACTTAGGCGCTGATTCCCTAGATACTGTAGAATTAGTAATGGCTTTTGAAGAGGAGTTCGAAACAGAAATTCCTGATGAGCATGCAGAAAAAATTCAAACGGTAGCTGATGTTGTTACTTATATCCAAGAACATCAAGCTGCCTAAATACGGTAAGTAATCTTTATGTCAAGGCGTCGTGTTGTCGTTACTGGTTTAGGGGCTGTTTCGCCCTTAGGTCTCAATGTTAAGCAAACTTGGGATGGTATTGTTGCTGCCAAAAGTGGTATTGCGCCCATTGAAAAGTTTGACAATGGTGTAGATGTTGCAAACTTTACAACGCGATTTGCTGGACAGGTCAAAAACTTTAACCCCCTTGATCATATATCGGTTAAGGAAGTTAAAAAAATGGACCTGTGCATTCAGTATGGTCTGGTTGCAGCTTTAGAGGCTTGGCAAGATTCGAATCTGGAGCTAGGTGATAAGGATCCTTATCGCTATGGCGTAGCGGTGGGCTCTGGCATTGGTGGTCTTTCTAGTATTGAAACCAATGCTAAGATCATGTTTGATAAAGGTCCACAAAAAGTTTCACCATTTTTTATTCCTGCCTCCATTATTAACATGATTTCTGGTCATGTGGCGATGCGTTTGGGGCTTAAGGGTCCAAATATTGCCGTGGTTTCAGCTTGTACTACCGGTACACACAATATTGGTTATGGTATGCGAACTATTGCCTATGGCGATGCAGATGTCATGGTGGTTGGTGGTTCTGAGAAAAGCAGCTGTGCAACCGGAATAGCCGGTTTTGGTGCGGTGCGTGCTTTATCTAAACGTAATGAGGATCCAGAGGCTGCTTCAAGACCCTGGGATAAAGACCGTGATGGTTTTGTGATGGGTGATGGTGCGGCGGTGATGGTGCTGGAAGAATATGAGCATGCCAAGGCGCGTGGTGCAAAAATTTACGCTGAATTAGTTGGTTTTGGAATGAGTGCTGATGCATATCACATTACCATGCCAGATGGAGAGGGTGGTTATCGCGCTATGCTTCATGCTGTACAAGATGCCGATATTAGCGCTGGGAAGCTTGATTATGTTAATGCGCATGCAACTTCAACCCCAGCTGGAGACGTTATGGAGTCTCAATCTATCGAGCGTTTACTTGGTAGTGATGCTGCGCGTGTTTCAGTGAGCTCTACCAAGAGTATGATCGGACATTTGCTTGGTGCAGCTGGCGCGATAGAAGGTTTATTGTGTGTGAAGGCTATTGAAAGTCAAATAGCGCCGCCAACCATCAATTTAGATAATCCTGATGAGGGTTGTACTTTGGATTATGTGCCGCATGAGGCAAAATCGCGCACTATCGATTATGCCCTGTCCAATTCTTTTGGTTTTGGTGGTACGAACGGTTCGGTCTTATTTAAGCGTATTTAATTTCTTTCTTTTCTTTGTCTAATGTCAATTAAAACTTGTTTTTTACCTTTTTTACTATCTTTTATGTTAATCTGTGCATCTAAAATATCTGCATGTTTATAAAATTCATGAAGGGTTTTAAGCGTTGCATGGGGCTTGTTATTGATAATGGCAATAAGCGTTTTGGGGCGAGGGATAGTTTCTTGTTTTTTGCAAGAGCTAGGTATAAGGCACTTTTTGCGGTACCATTTGGGTATATGGTTGATGTGGTTTGTATCTAGGCCTATAAAATGGATTTTGCGTGGGCAGGCTAATTGTAAATAGGCCCAATCTTGTGGGCTTTGTTGTGGGCATAGGATGATGGTGGCTCCAGATGAAGGAATAGTTTCTAATCCTTTTACTTCAAGCTGAAATCGAATTTTATCTTTTATGAAAATGATACTTTTCAGTAAGGTTTGTGGAATTAGGGAAAAGTAAATGAAGGTGCTAGAAAGCATTATAAATGCATTGCAATAAAATAGTATTCTGGCATCGATTTGTATTTTAGTAGCGCAAATGGTTAGGAGTAAAAAACTCAGCATGGCAATATTTTGAATAAAGTTATTTTGGGAGAGAATTTTACCCAGATGGGTTTTGGGGGCATTAAATTGCAGTAGGGCGTTAAGCGGGACAATCAGTAGGCCGCTTATAAGGCCAAATAATAGCGAGCTTATTAAAATAATAGCTAAATGGGTAAAAGAGGCCATTATAATTAAAAGGAGCGCCAAAAGACTAGGGTAAAAAGCAAGGAGTGAGGTTTCAATATGGTTTTTTGAGCGTTTTGCTGCAATAACTGATCCTAGAATAATGCCAATAATGCTAATAGAAAAAGGGAGTTGTGCTATAAGGGCGCTGGCATGCAGATATTGTTTCATGTAGCTGGGGTAAGTGTTTACAATAAATTGTGCAATGCCCCAAAATATAGCTAAGGATAAGATGCTGGCTAAAATGGTGCGATTGAAGGTGATGAGTTTAAAATCTTGGCCTTGGAGTATTTTTTTAATCTCAAAGCGACTTTGGCTATTGCCAGCGGCTAGAACCGGTAAGCGCAAGCTTAAGAGTGCTTCGATAATAGCTAAAGATAAAAGTATTAGGCCAAGGGGGAAAACGGCATAAAGAAGATCGCTAAAGTGGTTGGATTGGCTATTAGCAATTAGGTGGTGAAATAAGAAAGTGAAGAAAAAGGTGCTTGAAAGTATTGAGGAGGTGACAAGCATTTGCACATAGCCGTTGATGCGTGCAATGGCTTTTTTACCATAGTACTCTTTGATATAGCCATATTTGGCTGGGGCATTAAAGGCGCTTTGGGTGCCAAGGAGTAAAATCATAAAAAAACCTAGCCATAAATGGCCATAATAATAGCAGTAGACAATAATCATAGCTGCGGGGATGGCAATAAAAGCGGTAATGCGAATAACCATGGCTTTGGGATAACGGTCGCTAATATATCCAGCAAAAAGCACAAATAGAATATAGGGGATAAGGATAAAAGCATTCGCTAATGCGCTATAGATGGTGAAGTCATGAACGCTTAGGGTTTGGTAAAATATATTGATGATAATGATCTTATGGCCCACATCGATAAAGGCATTAAGGAAGACCATCATAAAATAGGCAAAACTAATATGGCTGCGTGTGGTCATATTGGTGCTATGGATTAAGTTCATGCAATTATAACGAGTTT
>CACEWE010000050.1 GCA_902563055.1 uncultured Gammaproteobacteria bacterium
CTAGCGATTAACTGGCAAATCGATTAAACTACACTTTATTGTAAGGGATTGGGCTTTTAGATGATTGTGGTTTTAGCTACGGGTTCTCGTTCAGATGTGTGTTACAAGGCGCCACTTGAAGGATGGATGGCTAAGCATTTTCCTGATTATGTTATTGATGAAAACTGTTGGCATAAGAGCACAGCACAACAGCGCGCGGCGCGCTTAGTGAAGTACCTTTTAAACCCAGATGTTGATATTATCTGGAGTCTTCGAGGTGGGGAGGGAAGTGCTGATTTACTGCCTTTTCTTGAGGCACATAAGGGTCAGATTAGCGTGCCCATAACAAAAAAAATGCTTGGTTTTAGTGATTTTACGGTGCTGTTAAACTATTTTAGTCAAAAACTTGGCGTGGCATGTACGCATGCACCTTGCGCCTTATCAATGCTAAAAGGGGAGCTGTGTTTAGAATCGCAGCAACGCTTATTGAGCTTATTGCACGGTCAAACGCATTTAAGCTCCATTGGTGCCTTGGCCTTAAATCAAAGTGCTAAAGAGCATAAGCATATAAAAGGAAAGGTCCTTGGTGGTAATTTAAGTTTAATCAATACCAGTATTGGCGATTGTTGGCACATCAATACCAAAGATAAAATTGTGCTGATTGAAGATCACCAGGAAAAACCTTATGCGATTCATCGCACCCTTAAATATCTTGCGCGTATAGGCTTTTTTAGTGAGGCAAGAGGCATTGTATTTGGCGATTTTCTAGCGCATCCTTTTAGTGATGATCCAGCCATCCAAAAGCAGCAGGAGGGGTATTTAGAGCATGTTTTAAATACTTTTGCTAAAGAATGTGCATTCCCAGTATTGCAAACACCCTATGTTGGCCATCATCAGCATAATTATGCTGTATCGTATCAACAAGATATGGTTTTTGAGGTTCTATAGAGAATAAATTTGTAACGATATCGGTTTAAAAATAAACAAAATGATATTTTAATCATAAATTACCAAGTAAATGTAACAATATTTTAAAAATAAATGCTTTCATTATTTAAGAAAATATTATAATATTTACGAATAAAATTAGATAAATGTTGGGTTTATGCTTGATAAAAGAATTGAAAACTACCTTAAGATTATTCCAAAAGTTGAATTACATATGCATATTGAAGGTTCCTTAGAGCCTGATTTAATGTTTAGCTTAGCAAAAAGAAACAAGCTATCCTTGCCATATGAAAATATTGCAGCTTTAAAAAAAGCGTATCACTTTGACGACTTACAATCGTTTTTAAATCTATATTATCAAGGTATGGCGGTTTTGCTTAAAGAAGAGGATTATTATGATTTAACCATGGCATATATGGCTAAGGCGGCGCAACAAAATGTTTGTCATGTTGAAATATTTTTTGACCCACAGGCGCATCTCATGCGTGGAGTTTCCTTTAAGACAGTGATAACCGGGATTACTCAAGCGTTGGAGGATGCCAAAGTAGAGTTTGGTGTTTCATCGCATCTTATTATGTGTTTTTTAAGAGATCAATCTCAAGAGGATGCGCTTGAAACTTTAGAAATAGCCAAGCCCTATCGTGATAAAATTATTGCAGTGGGTTTGGATTCAGCGGAAGTAGGCAATCCACCACAAAAATTTGAAGCGGTTTTCAAAGCTGCAAAAGATCAGGGCTATTTACGGGTTGCGCATTTAGGCGAAGAAAGTCCTGCACCTATGATATGGCAAGGGCTAGAGCTTCTTGATATCCAAAGAATTGATCATGGGGTACAATCTATAGGTGATGAAAAACTTTTACAGCACTTGGCGCAAACTCAAATGCCTTTACCGGTTTGTCCGCTCTCCAACATCAAACTATGTGTTTTTAGTGAAATGCAACAGCATCCTTTAAAAAAATTATTAGACAAAGGTCTGTGTGTTAGTATTCACTCAGATGATCCAGCCTATTTTGGTGGTTATATGCTAGAAAATTATCAGGCAGTAACAGCTGCATTAGATTTAAGTATCCAGGACATTAGGCTTTTAGCAAAGAATGCAATTAGAGCAAGCTTTTTAAGCAAGAATGATCAGCAAGTATTATTACATAAGCTTAGAGATTGTGAATATTAGCTTTTAGTCCTAGGCTGACTTTTTCTGATGGGCATAAAAACGTTTGCCATTAACGTTTTTACCACAGTGCGGGCATATTTCATCATCGCTTTGGTAATCTTTTGCTATAGGGGCACGACAGGCATAGCATTGCTTGGTTGCGGTTTCTTCAAGCTTAGCATTTACCGCGGTACGTTTATCAAATACAAAGCACTCGCCGTTGTAATGATCGCCGCCTTCGTTTTCAAAGTATTTTAAGATGCCGCCTTCTAATTGATAGACTTCTTCAAAGCCTTCATCAAGCATGTACTGCGCTGCTTTTTCACAGCGTATACCGCCGGTGCAATAGGTAACAATAGGGCGGGATTTGTGTTCTTTTAATAACTGTTTTACTTTTTCTGGAAAAGCTCTAAAGGTATGTATATCAAGGTCTTTAGCTTGGTCAAAGGCGCCAAGGGATATTTCATAATCGTTGCGCACATCTAAAACCAGCATATCTTTTTTTTCTTGGTACCACTTTTTAAATTCTTTTGTTGCTAAGTGGGGTGCAGTTTTTTTGCCAGGCTTAATTTCATCACAGCCCATGGCGATAATTTCTTTTTTAATGCGAACGAGCATTCTGGTAAAAGGCTTATGCCCAGAGGCGCTTAATTTAAATTCTAGATTCTCAAAAGGCTTCATGGCGTTTAAAAATTCCCAAAACTGTTGAATGTTTTCTTCAAAACCTGAGACAAAGAGGTTAATGCCCTCCGTGCTTAAAAGTACGGTACCTTTAAGGTCAAGACTTTGGGCTTTTTCAAGGATGTCTTTTTGCAGATTAGGCAAAGATTTTTTGTTTAAATCGACAAATCGATAGCAGGAAACATTTTGCATCACAGCTGTGCTCATATTCATACCTTCCTAAAAAAAACGCCATTATACAAAATAAAGCTCTCTTTGACAATTTTTTTCTCTAAGTGGCTATAAAATTTCTAGTTTTAGACATAGGAACTTGTAAAAGGTAGAGAGATGTACACGCTTGGATATTGTATGCTTTATTGTACGGCTGAGCAATGTATGCTTGGAATTTAGTGCGCTTTAGGTGCTATGCTCAAGATATAGCAGAATATTCTATGGCTTTATTTTTTCTATATATAAAATAGGGTCTAACAAAAAAGGGTGGCGGCAAACTATGGAGTTTGTTTGCCGCCGGGATGTGCTTAAAAGGATCTTTGGGTATAGAATCCTTTTAAGTGCGGTTTTATTTAGAGACTTTTACAACTACTAGCAATATTTTTATTACTACTTTCCTCTACAATATTTTTATTACTACTTTCCTCTACACAGCTTGTTGCTTTTTTATATACACCCCAAATCTTTTTATTTAGCAGAGGGTCATGCAAGGAATTAGTGATGAGACAGCTGGGATCAGGATTACCATTACTATCGTTTGTACATGGACTTAATCCAATATAGAAAGGGTATTGAGTTGCTGCATTGAATTCAAAAGTGACGCCTGAATCCTTAGGTATGTTCCCATCTTCGTCTAAATTTTGAATTATCGTTTTCACATTTGCAGGCGCGACATCAAGACGCTCTAGTGCATAAACCCCTAGGCCTCTTAAATTTACCGTGCCAAGCATGTCTCTAAAAGCGTAAAGATTGCCTTTTATAAAGTTTCCTTGGCTGGTTTCCTCAATTACGCTCCAAGCACTGGCATTTCCATTTGCGTCAATTCCTTGTGGAACAGTACCAGGAATACCTTTGATTTTTAGACAGGTAGCATAGGGTATATCATCTGCACAACGACTAAATTCTTGGACAGGAATATTGTTCACCTTAAAATTACTCAGTAGGCAATTAGAAAGTTTCTCATATTCAGTACCCTTACCTTTTTTCAATGCAGATTCGTTTTTTTCAAACCAATTATTATCGATCGAACTACATTCACTAGTGCCGATATCATTTCGCTTTAACATGGTAAAGAAGTGTGCATCAGGCTCGCCCGCCTTATGAAGTGCATCTTTAAGATTTGGATACCATAAGGTTTGATAATCAAATTGGGTTGCACTTCTTGAAACGGGCATTACCAGGTGAAAGGCGCCATTAAACCATAAAATACTGTCTTTAGGAGAAGAAAATTGCGTACCTAGTGGATCTTTTACTACGTCATGAAACATACGATTATTTTCAGAAATAGAGGTGTTAACCGAATGCGGGCACCAGCTAGCAGGTGATATTTTAAGAAGTCCATTTTCTGAAGTTCCCTCTCCATCAGTATCAATAATACCTGTGCAACTGGCATCAAGCATAAACGCACCGGTTAATTCACCTTGCTTCCCAAACAATGGATCGTAATTACCCCAGTTTCCTTGATCATTCAGTGCGATTGTTTTGGGGATTTGTATGATCTTACCCTCTGTGGGTTGAGCATTATTCACACAATCAGATTTTCCTTTAAGGCATTGATACTTTGTTGGATAGGTTTCATTTGGTGTAGTGTGCCATTGAGTAACATCATCAGTGGAAAATTGCATAGATCCCGTCGGTCCAAAAGAAGATACTAATGGTGTAGTGCGCCATTGAGCAACATCATAAGTGGAAAATTGCATAGATCCCATCGGTCCAAAAGAAGATACTAAGCCTGGTGTAACCATGGTGGGGAAGTCAAAGTATCCGAAGAATTTTCCTCTTTGAGCTAATTTGTCGGTTAGCTCTTTATAAAATGCAAGAGAACCATCATCATAAAATCCTCCTTCAAAATCAGCGGAAATACCCGAGAGTATATCCGTATAATCCTTTCTACTTTCCTCATCATTATCATTATACAAAATAGGAGCAATGGCCAAATCAATAAGCTGTGCGCGTTGCTCTTTATTAAATGTCGAAAAGCTCTCTTTAACCGCATTAGAGGGGTATAGACTTAAAGATACCGGGATATCCTTCCCATTGCTGTTAAAAAATTCCATAAGTTTTGGAAGCAATGCTCCATCAGGTAGTAAATTAGGAACGTAATTTATTTGTATACCAATATGATCATAGGGCGCAAGGTGGTTTTTAGGTGATGCACCATAGCCTATGTTCCAGTAATCCTTTTTATCCTTAAGGTCATAGTCGATAGTATCAATAAAAGCAGTTTGGATATTGGCTCCTTGAGTATTTTGTGTTTTTATATCTGTAAATAAAACATTCATGGAATTCTTCCAGTTTTGTCTTGAATTTGCTTTTCCTGTATCTGTAGGTTCGGGCAGTGTAAAATCCCATGAGGTATAAAGATAAGCTGTTGCGAAGGTGTTTTTACCAGGAAATTTTAGTGGACTAAAACTAGGCAGGCCTATGATATTTCCATTATTATCAATTGCTTTGTTCCATTTTTCATAGGTAGTACTATCATCAACATGTAAGTAGAAGGTCGCATAGGCACAAAGCGAATCACCGGCATCTGTACAAGTTAAATCATTCATATGCGCTCGAATATTTATTTGATAGACAGTCTCATCTTCGAAATTACCATTTACGGTTTTTACGGTTAAGATATTATTTTCTATAGAAAAATCGGCATTTTTTTTTGGGTCTTCGCTGATTTTTTCTATCTCACCAATACTCGTAATCTTAACGATAGCAGCGGGCGCATCTTCGATAAGCCCTGAATCACTTCCGTAAGCATCAATTGCTTTTGTTTGTATTTTTAAATGATCGGCATTTAATGTATATGTTGCTATATCTGAATTAACAAAATCATGATCTACATCTCCAGTTTTCGGCATTACAAAAAGATTAGATAGGTCTATTTCGATTCCATTCGTTAGATCATCAGTACTAGCCACCACATTTAGATGATCTCTGGGGTCTAAATTTTGTTTTTTTATACAGCCAATATCATTCTTGATTTCTAAACCTTTAACGATATTTGCACCATCGGGCGCTATCCACGGGTGTTGGACATTGGTCCAACTAGTGCAAAAGTTGTGTTCATCACTATCATCAAATTTTGGCATATAAGTAGCCCTACAACGTTCGTGCACACCTTTGCGATCTTTATCCGTATTCTCAGCTTGATTATTATTACCTTCACTACGTTTGCAATAATACCCATCATCAACAGAAACCGGGCGATAATTCATATTCATCAGCCCAAACATTCTATCATTTGCTAATTCTGTTACCGTTTTAGCGCGTATAGCGTTAGAAAGTACAATGGGAAGATAGTTGTCATCACTTGTAGTAAGGGTCGCTCCATCCTTATCTACACCAGAGGTCCCCGTTGTTGAAAACTTAGTCCATAATACTAATTGATAATTATTTAATACTGTACAGTCATGGCTTTCATGGTTTTCATTGCATTTACTCATATAACTCTGAAACGTAGCATAACTCAAATTACGCTGAACAAAGAGGCCATCTATTGAGTGGTCAGGAGAATCTGAAAATGACTCCTGACTTAGCTGTAATTGCAGCAAGGCTTCAGGTTCAAATGCAGTGTTCAAAGGATTCTTATTATGTCCCGTAAATGTGACCAGTGGTAATCCAGGTATCGCTTGCGTTACTGTTAAAAAAAATGGTATATCTACCTTATCTCCACTTGAATCATCTGTGTTGTTCACATAATTATTAAATCTAAGTAAGGGAGTATCGCTCACAGTTAAATAGACACTTTTATCAGTTGAATCATTGACGTATTTATTATGACTACCAGTCTTTAAGTAATTTTGGCCAACATTAATCTGGCGATAAGGCATATTCTGATGGGTGTAGGTATAGGGGTTTAAATGACATTCAATAAGACCCTGAGTTTCATCTTTACTCTTTAAAATTAAATTGTTATTTTTCTGTGCTTTTATACCTAAAAATAGGTCGTTCTCACCCTCAACCATAGAAGGGTCAACTGGAGTACAACTATAATCTTTAGCAGTAGGATCATCATTATGATATATCCTCTTTCTTTTTTTATCAAAAAAAGGGAAGTTATCTGCTGTTGTATCTTCATTAACCACATATACTGCATCTTTATCATTATAGGACTTTCCGGAGCAAGTATATGAAGTGTCTTCAGTATTTATATCCCCGGTTCCTGTCGGTTTAACATACGGATACACATATATATCAAGGCTAGTGCTTATGTCGGCGGTCATAAATTGAACTCTTTTTTTACCACCTTCCTCAACACGATTACAACTAAGTGGTGCTTCTTCATACCCGGCAATAGTAAAAGCGTCATTAAAACCCTTTTCATTCTCAGGCCACGGTGTACTTTCTGAAAATAATGGTTTTCCATTGGCAATTATTAAGTCACTTCCGGTATTGTTCGTAATCGTAACACACTTCACTCTAGAATTTGGATCATCGCACACATCACCCCTTGATCCATTTTTTGCTATCCCATAGCCACATAAACTCAAACCCACCAGTGTTGTAATAAACTTAATTGAAAATCGTTTTATGGCCATGGATGTGCTCCTTAAATTAAAATAATATGAAAAAACGTTAAAACTATGTGCTTTTGAACTAAGTGTAGATG
>CACEWE010000051.1 GCA_902563055.1 uncultured Gammaproteobacteria bacterium
CAACCAACCGTCCAGATGTTTTAGATCCTGCGCTCTTGCGTCCTGGTCGTTTTGATCGCCAGGTGGTGGTAAGCTTGCCTGATTTAGTAGGTCGTGAAGCTATTATCAAAGTCCATATGCGTAAAGTTTCTTTAGCTAATGACATTAAGCCAGATCTGTTGGCAAGGGGTACGCCAGGATTTTCTGGTGCTGATTTAGCAAACTTAGTGAATGAAGCGGCCTTAACCGCAGCGCGCGTTAATGCTAAAAAAGTGGCAATGGCGCATTTTGAAATAGCCAAAGATAAAATTCTTATGGGTACTGAGCGTCGTACTTTAGCGATGACAGAAGATGAGAAAAAACTTACAGCTTATCATGAAGCTGGTCATGCTATTATTGGTCGCTTGATGGATGAGCATGATCCGGTTTATAAAGTAACCATTATACCTCGTGGCAGGGCACTTGGGGTAACCATGTTCTTACCAGAGCGTGATCAAGTGAGCTATTCTAAGAATAAATTGATCGGTCAATTATGCACACTTTATGGCGGAAGATTGGCAGAGGTTTTAATTTTTGGTAAAGACAAAGTTACCACTGGGGCTTCTAATGATATTCAGCGGGCGACAGAAATTGCTCGTAATATGGTTACCAAGTGGGGCTTGTCGGATAAGATGGGACCGCTTTCTTATGGGGAAGACCATGATCAGCCATTCTTGGGTCAAACCATGGGTATGGGTGGTTCAGGAAAAGAGTTTTCTGATGATACTGCCAGTGAAATTGACCATGAAGTGCGTAAAGTTTTGGATCATTGCTACAGTCATGCGCACAAGATATTAAAAGATAATATTGATATCTTACACGCAATGGCAGAGGCTTTAATGGAGTTTGAAACCATAGATGCTGACCAAGTAAATGCCTTAATGGCCAGAGAGCCACTAGATCTTAAAGTAGCAAAAAAATCAAGCAGTAAAGATGATCAAGACAAGCCTAAAGCAAGTAAGGGTAAATCTACCACTGCTAAAAAAACAAGCAAGCCAAAATCTGGTCCTTTAAAGCCTAAGCAAAGCGAGTCTTAGCTATATGGCGCAGCAAGCAGCGATTATGGGAGTGATGAATCTTTCAAAAGATTCTTTCTATGGCCCTTCTGTTTGTGCTCATACAGATACTATCATTGCTCAGGCTGATCAAATGATAAAAGATGGTGCTGATATCATTGATATTGGCGCAGAGGCCACAAATCCTGGTTTAAAAGGCGGATCTGCGCTTACACCAGAGCAAGAATGTCAGCAAGTAGTGGCTGCAGTAGAGGCCATTGCCAGTCGTTTTGATGTGAGCATTTCCGTTGATACTTCTAAAGCTCTTGTGATGGCAAATGCCGTTGCAGTAGGCGCTCACATGATCAACGATCAGCGTGCGCTTTGCCAAGAAGGTGCGCTTGCACAGGCCGTAGAATTAGGAGTTCCAGTTTGTTTGATGCACATGTTTGGTTTTGATCGCAAAGCAAGAAGCGCCAACTTGGATGTAACGCTTGATGAGATTATAGATTTTTTAAGGGCCCGTATTACAGTGGCGCTTGAGGCGGGTATGCAGCCTGAAAATATTATCATAGATCCTGGTTTTGGACATGGCTGTTATGGAAAAAACACGCTAGAAAATGCCTATATGATTAAGCATTTAGAACGCTTTTGTGGCTTGGGTTATAAGGTTCTAGTTGGTATGTCGCGTAAAACCGCCATTGGAGACATGCTTGGTGGTGTAGAACCTGATCAAAGACTCTATGGCTCTTTAGCAGCTGCGCTCATAGCCCAGCAAAATGGCGCAAGTATTATTCGGGTGCATGATGTTGCCGCTACCAAGGATGCCTTAAAGGTTGCCGCCTGCTTAGCATAAAGTAAATAGACCCTTTACGCTTCTATAATCGATTGCAGTGACTGTTGATTTTGAATGATGGTTTTGGTATCAAATTGTGATTTATCAGTATATATTCCAAGGTGATTAAGGGCGCTTTTAGCTACTTGGGTAAAAACAGGTGCAGCAGAGACGCCACCATAGGCATTAAAATGCCCTTTGGGATCATTAATAATAACGCCAATGACTAATTTGGGATGATCTTTAGGCACCATGCCAACAAAGAGGGCATTGTAATCATTGCTATAGCCATGACTATTGATTCGGTGTACGGTTCCTGTCTTGCCGATAACATCAAAACCTGCCATGGCTGCGAGTTTTCCGGTGCCGTTTTTGCCAACAACCGTTTGGAGCATATCTCTTAGAGTGCGCGCTGTCTCGCTTGAAAAAATTCTCTCCCCTTGGGGTTTCTTTGTGTTCTTTGTTAGGCTTAAGGGCAGTAAAATACCATTATTGGCAATGGCGCCATAAATACGTGTTAATTGTAATAGGGAAGTACTTAAAGCATAACCAAAAGACATGGTGGCATAGTGAACCCGGCCACAAGAAGTACATAAAATCGCCAAGATTATCCAAAGGTGTAATCGAGCCTGTGGCTTCAGCGGGGAAGTTAATGCCGGTCGGGCTGGTAATGCCAGCTTTTAAAAACATATTGTAGAGGGTTTCTTTAGGCAGTGATAATGCTACTTTGGAAATGCCTACATTGGAGGATTTGGTTAAGATTCCGGTTAAATCTAAACTACCAAAATCACTATCGTCGCGAATTTTGTGTCCCGCAACAAAATATGCACCACCCTGGGTATCAATTAGAGGGCTATGCGCTTGGTATTTACCGCTTTCAAGGGCTGCGGCAACTGTGAGAACTTTGATGGTGGATCCAGGTTCAAATTGATCGACAATCGCATGATTTAAAACTTTACTTCCCCCGCGCTGGCTTGGGTCGTTTGGGTTGAAGCTTGGGTAGCTTAGTGCGGCTAGTACCTGGCCATTTTCAGGGTTAAGTACCACAACCGAACCACTAAGTGCTTGAGTTTTATCTACCTGATGTTTAAGAGCTTGATAGGCAATAGCGCTAATAACGCTGTCACTAGTGAGCTCTAGATGCTTGCCATTGTGGGGGATTTGGTTTTTTACCAGTGGGGCAATTTTATGACCACGGCCATCGTGTACATAGCCTTTGGAACCATTAGAGGCTTCAAGTTGTTTATTATAAGAGAGCTCTATGGCATCTTGGCCCTGATTTTGATGATTGGTAAAGCCCACTAAATCAGCACTGCTGGAGCTTTGTGGATAATAAGAAATATTATATTTTTCTCCGTAGAGGGTTGGATGGCCCTTGGCTATTAGCGACTCACTTTGATCTATGGATAATTGTGGTATTAAGATAAGGTATCGACGCGCGCGATTTGCGTTAATAAGGCTTAGTAATTCTGCTTTATTATAAGGGATAAGAGGGTCCTTGGCCATTGCATCAAGAGGGAGTTTGTCTTTAAGTATGGTCTTGGGGTCGATAATAATGCGGTTAACGGGGATTGAAAGTGCCAGTGGGGTTTTATTGCGGTCTACTATAGCGCCACGCTGCGCAAATTGCGGATATTGGTGCTGGCTTTGTTGTCTGGAGCGTTGTTGCAGCATGTTTTGGTCTTTCGTATCGATCACTATAAGCTTGCATAAGCCAATGGCCAGTGCAGCAAGCATGATGGCAATAAGGATGGTAAAGCGGGTTTGAAAGCGGCGCATAGCAAGAGACAAAATATCAATAGCTACTATTATACCGATAAAATTGCTTGATGATATGCTAACATCTTCTGCTTATGTAAAATTTTTACACACTTTGATTGGAACGTGTTTTACCAGTTACTATGGCTAAGGTTAAAATATATAGATCAGCAAGATCAAGCTTTTAGGATCTATAAGTATTATTAAGAGCTTGTATGATTATTTTGATTCAATAGAAGAAAATGGTGCGGACGGAGAGACTCGAACTCTCAAGCCTTTCGGCACTGGAACCTAAATCCAGCGTGTATACCAATTCCACCACGTCCGCACTAGTGGGGTGAACGATGGGGCTCGAACCCACGACAACCGGAATCACAATCCGGGGCTCTACCAACTGAGCTACGCTCACCATAACATCCAACTATTAAAGCTGGCGCGCCCGGCAGGATTCGAACCTGCGACCCTCGGCTTAGAAGGCCGATGCTCTATCCAGCTGAGCTACGGGCGCTTGCAATAGCTGGTCGGGGTAGAGAGATTCGAACTCCCGACATCCTGCTCCCAAAGCAGGCGCGCTACCAGACTGCGCTATACCCCGAACGGCAAGATATTAACGAGATCTTGCTCCTTTGTCAAGATAATTGCGAGCTGTTTTTGGTTTTTTTACAAAAAACACAAAATAGTAAAACAGGGATACCCATAATAAGGCCATTTCCAAGTGTTAATAAGGCATGATATTGCCAGGAGTTTATATCTAAGATCGTACTTGGGCTATGCCAAGCCAATGTATAAGCAAACAGATTCGTGATAATACCTAAGCTTGCAACACCATAGGCTATAAGAGTAGGACCAGGGATTTTAAAGTGTGGGGTGTGTTTATGGGTGTTTTTTATTCTCAGTACGATGAAACTTGTAAAAACCAGTACATACATCAGGGCCGTAAATTGACTGGTGAGTGCAATCAATAACCAAAAAATCGTGCTTAATTGCGCTTTGGCCATAAATGCTAAACATAACAAGCTTACCAGTATGGCTTGGATGAGTAGGATGTTTTTGGGGGCCTGTGCTTGGTTACATTTTTTAAGACTAAAGAGTGCTGGATAATATTCTGCCATACGCATAATGCCGCGGGCTGGTCCAATAAACCAAGCATTAGCGCAGGCTATCATCCCTAAGCCTAAAAAAAGTGCCATCAAACCATGGAGTGTGTGATTGTCAATGATGCTAGCAAAGCTTTGGATCACGCCATTGATGATATTAATGTCATCTCTTGGGGTTAAAGTAGCAATACTTAGGGCGCCACCTGCTACGAGAATGAAAATAAGAATGGCCGAGATAAAAATACTTTTTATCAAGGTGCGTTTAGGATCATGAACATCATTGGCAAAAAAAGCACAAATTTGAATACCAGAAAAGCTTGATATGGCACTTACCAGGAGTGCGCTTTGCCCGGTAGAGAGTATTTGTTTGGGGGCGGTGCTTAGGTGACTTAATGCTATGTGTGGGTGATGGTAGAGCATCGATAGTGCACCAAAAATCAGGATCGCAGCAGGAATAAAAGTGCCAATAATGGCGCCTATTGCGCTAAAGCGCGCTGAGAAAGAAATGCCCAAAAGATTCACTGCGCAAATAAACCATAAAATAGCAATCATGCTGATAAAAAGTAAGCCTGGCTGGGTGCTTATTTGATTAAAATGAAAAATAAATAAGGTGGCTACTATGGTTGCAAGAGTAGTTGGTAGGGCAATAAGGTTATTAATCCATTCAAGCCAAATGCTCAAGAGTCCTGGTATTTCGCCAAGACCATGACGCACCCAGCTGTAGATGCCGCCATTGTCTTTATAGTTGCTTGAGAGTTCTGCACAACATAAGGCGCTGGGAATTAAAAAGCCTATTGCGGCAATAGCGTAAAAAATCAGTGCATGCCAGCCAAGTTTAGCCATCACAGGCAAGGAGCGTAAATTAACAATAGCAACGATATTAATAAGGCATAGTGGCCAAAGTGTGATAGCTTTTTTATTCATCAAAGTGACTTTTTTTTCAATGGCGTATGATGCTAATATTTCTTGCTTGTGTCAAGAGGATTTGCTATAACAAGAAAGCCATTTTATCGGAGTATGATGTGGACAATATCCTTATTAATCATCAATTTGTATCAAACCAGCAAAGTGGAGATAAGCTTTTTATTATCTCGGGGGATACAGTCTATTTATCTTCTGTGCACAAACTGCCATCGTGGAGCGATATTCCAAGTGTTCCTGTGCCTTTAATGTCTTTTTATCATTTTGTTAGCTTTAATCAAGGCATTGGGAATTATTTAGATTTAGACTATGTTGCAACCGCCTTTGGTGAAAGTACAACCACGCATGATCATCGCGGCTTGCTTATAGAAGCTCAAGAGGAAGATGCTTGGCTTGAAAGCCTTTTACCATGCGATTTTCGATCCTGCTTGGACCTCTTAGATGAAACGGAGTTGGCCTTGTTAGCAATGGCTAAAAATCTCTATAACTGGCGAGTAGACGTACGTTATTGCTCTTGGTGTTCTGGGGTTTTAAAAGATAGTATTTCAGAGCGCGCTAAAGTATGTACTTCTTGTGGCCGGGTTCACTATCCAACCATTCAACCAGCAATTATTGTGCTTATTTCTCAAAGTGAGGAAATGTTGATGGTGCAAAACCTTAACGTTCCCAAAAAATATTACGGCTTGGTGGCTGGTTTTGTTGAAATGGGTGAATCCATTGAGCAGGCGGTGCATCGTGAGGTGGCAGAAGAAGTGGGGCTTAAAATCAAAAATGTGCGTTATCAAGTGTCTCAAATGTGGCCTTTTAGGTATTCTTTAATGTTAGCATTTACGGCTGATTATGTATCCGGAGAACTTTGTGTTGACACCACAGAGCTTGCTGATGCAAAGTGGGTTCATAAAACAGAGACAAGGTATTTTCCACCTCGTGGAACGATTGCAAGGCGATTGATTGATCAACATATTAAAGGTTCTGCTATGGACTATTCTTAAATGGGAGACAAAATTTTTTAAGATAAATGGTGGTAATCAAGCAAACGCTTACTTAGTTATTATAGTACTTGGAGCTGCGATTTGTACGGTGTATCTAACTAGCTCTCACCATGTTCTTAAGGGAATTGAAGCAACATGGCTATGGGCTTTTGTGTTTTCAGTATTTATTATTATTTTATTCATAAGGCAGACTTAATATAGAGCACCTTCAATGCTTATCTGATATGCTCTTAGCTTTGTTGTTTGGCTTAGGTATGCTTTTAAAATAAATCAACATCCGGTTCGCAAGAAGTATAACAGGGGATGCTGGTATACCTTGTTGATTGACTTTATTGTTATTTTTTGTTAAG
>CACEWE010000052.1 GCA_902563055.1 uncultured Gammaproteobacteria bacterium
AAGCTGGCAGCTATTGAGAGTAAGACATAAACACTAGGTACAACGCGACTATTAAGAATCTTTGATATGGTCCCTTGGGAAATATTTGATTCTTTAGCCAACTGAACGGTATTCCAGCAATTTTTAGCCATTTCATGCTTAATATTGTGCGCTATCTTTAGGAGAGCTTTTTCTTTTTGATCTAAAAGCAATATATTTCCTTGTATAATCCAACCTGCATAAATACTACCTATTGTCTATGATAGGCGCTCAATTACAGCATGATAGGATATATTAATATGAGCACCATAGGATAACAAGAAAATTGCAGCAGCTAATAAAAAGAGCGCAAAAAATAAGTTAAGCTTCGCTTTTAATCCACAGTCAACCCATTCTCCTTGAATAAAACCCGTAATATTTGCAGCTAAGATAATAAAAATCATCAACATAGGCCAAGCTAGTACAGAACCAAAATCACCAAGTAAAATACATGCCTGACTGTAAAGCACTAGAGAGAGATAATAGAAAGAACCCATGATAACTAATAGGAAAAGATAGTGAAATTTAAAGTTTTGTATCATTTGTTGCCACTGTTTCTTTCGCTGCAACATATAGGCTTGATAGAGGAAAAAAGGAATAAATGCTGCGGTAAAAATACCCAGCCAAGGTATATTGGCTATTCCTAAAGCAGAAATATTCATTTTTACGCTTAGTTGTTGCACCGATGGCAATGCGTAAGAATAGGCCACGCCTTGCATCGATGTGAGCAAACCTGAGAGCACCCCTAAGACAATACCAAATTTGCTATTACAGGCATAATCACCTCTATGGGTTCCTTGGTGGTGCTGGCGCAAAATAGCTGCTTTTGCAGCAAAGACTACACCAAGAAGAAAAAGTAATAGGGCAGAAAAATCAACCAAGCCAAATACACTCCAAACACGTTCTGGCGCCATAATAAAAATAGGCAATACACCGCCACTTATTGCACCAAAGGAGAGGTTTAGCACAAATGCTATGCCTATACCCACATACCTCAGTGCGATGGTACAAAGCACCATTCCTAATCCAAAAACAAAACCACTCCCTGTTAATATAATCCATGTATCTAAAGGAATCTGTTGTATAATGGACCACAGATTTGGCACTAGTAAATGTACAGTAATCCAAGGAAAAAATAGAAAGCCCAGCAATGAAAATAATAGCCAAGATGCTTCGCTTGGCATAGATTTCATATGTTTTAAAGGAAAGGCATAAGTGCCATTTACCGCACCAGCTAAGGCTGCAAATAATATCGCTAATAAAATAGACATATTTGAACCCTATTGTTAAACAAAAATTTATAATAGAAAATACACTAACAAAAACTAGAAGAAAAATCTACCCTCAAGTGAGTTTAATCAAATTATGACCTGCACCTTTCCCATCGCGTTATAAAAGCTTTTAGGGTCCTAAAAAAGCCGGTAATGTACAACAATTGTTTCTAGTATCTGGTGGTGCAAAAGAAGCCTGCAACAGTTTTAGTCTAAAAAGCTGTAATGACTCCTCAAAGAAAAGTAAGCATATTAATAAAACGCCTAAACTCTCAAATAAAGGTAAAGGCAACTCACCAGTATAAGCGCTGACTGTAGCAATAGTTGATAATGTTTCGCGAATAGTTTTTACTATATCAACCGCTGTGGATATTCTAGAGACGTCTATGGTTTTATTTTCACCAAATCCTAGAAAAAAAGATCGTTTATCTTCCTTCAGTTTAGCATTATGATCCCGAAGAAAAAACAATCCGAAAAATAATAAAACACACAGCGATAATGGTAATAAATTATTTACAGTCTGAGCTGAATTTTTTTTTGTTATACTTGATATTAAAGCAGTAGTTAGCCCGGTAATAGATAAGTTTAACCCAATTATGGTTAACTTCATATTATTTGATAGCTTGTTGCTACTTTGGCTTTGAGAGTGGTGATGTTCTTTTTTATGCTTTATTTGTTTTTTTATATAAAAGTTTTCTACAATAGCCTCCAAATAAACAAGTAAAGTTGATGCTGTTCCCAAGAGCATAGCACCAAAAATAGTACCTGAAGCAGTAAAAGTAGAGGCACTAACACTACAAACCCCTCGCAATGATGACAATATACGCCAAACAAAAGAAATGCTATCCAACCCTCCATTTTCCTCTTTACTTGATTTTAATAAAGGATTTGATTCTAATTCACTTGGAGGTCGAGTTTTTGCAAAGGTTTGATATATTCTTTCAATCTCTTTTTGCTCTAAATAACAACTAGTATGTAATAAACCCAAGAAACTCGATAGCATAGCACAATAAGGTAGGTCATAATAAGGTTTGTTATAATACCATCGCGATCCTGCAGCGCCGCAGGAAATCAAAAATAATAACCCAATAGCATATCTAGCATTTCTAACTTCGGTATTTTCCATAATAATACAAACTTTCAGGTTATAGCATATATTAATTTAGACGATAGCATATACTAATATTCAAAGCAATACCGTTTTCTAGCTTTTTTAGGATTTTATTCATCCCAACCCACCAACCCATAGAAATTTATAGTGACTGGTGACAATAACTGGATGTGCCTGCTTGAAAAAATTGCGGATATATTGCTAATGGATAAGAATGATGAGCACATACACCTTGTATGAAACCTAATGGCTACGAACTCTAGTTTAATTAAATTATGACCTGCACCTTTCCTATCGCATTACAAAAGCCTTGAGGATCTTCAAAAAAAGGATAATGCCCTACTTCTGGTATGATGATTGTTTTATCTTCCATGAGTTCATCATTCCCATGAATAAAAAAAGGATCATATTCGCCAACAATACGTACTATTGGTACCTTACTTGACGCAAGGAAATCTTTAAAATCATAGTCAGGAACCTTTTGTGCTATTGCATTGCAAGCTTTAAAGTCCAGGTCAACTTCAAGGGGCAAGCTACAACTTTTTTTGCCAATATAATATGGAAATAGCTTTGCAAATAGTGCACTACTGACAGTGTCAGCACCTTCGCCCTTTTTTTTACATAAAGAGATTATCTCATTTATAACTTGGGTTGGAACTTTTAGAGAAATACTGGCAAGTGCCTCTTTCCACTTATTAAGCTCAAACGGAATAGGGTTAAGCAAAATAATGGCTTTTATATTAAGGTTTCTTTGCTGTACGGCTTTTAAGGCAATATAGCTGCCAAAAGAATGTGCGATTAAACCACATTCTCTTGTGGGGTTTTTATTTATGATTTGGGCAACTTGGTCAAGCATTTGCGCAATACTAGGATTTTTATTGTCAGATTCAGGCGAACCATACATGTCATAAAAGTCCGTCTTAACCATGATGGACATCTTCTCAAACGCGTATTTTAAATAACTATTTGAAAGTCCAGGGCCTCCTGGAACTACAAGCCACTGAAGCGTGTTGAGCATCACTTCCCTCTTTTCTCTTTACAGCAATTATATAGACTCTTTTTGTTATGAACAAGTTTTAATGCTTATTGGGCGTACCAATCCCTTGATTTTAGGCTCTTCATTTTTGTAATTAGTCACCAGCTTGGTGACTAATTTGAAGGTCCGGGTATTCTTGCGCGAATACTCGCATGTATTCAAGATTTCTTCTAGACCCGCCCCATCCCAGGAAACTCTATTTGCAGTTTGCTACTGATCTGTTCTAGATGCCTCGCACCCCAGGATTCAGCCATTTGATAAGTGAAGAGCTTTTTGCTATAGAAAATGAATTCCATAATTATTCCTTGATTTTCATGATGTTAGTGTTATACTAAATATTGTAGTATAATATTTCCTTACATTTTAATGAAATTTTTTCTATCGGGTTTTGTATCTGAGACCAATACCTTCAGTCCCTTCCCAACCACCCAAAATGGTTTTGACGAAATGGGCCTTTCTAAGGACCTACCTCCTCTTGAAGAAGCTAACTTTTGGCAAGCACCTCTCTCTCTTTTCAAGAAATTATCTTTAAACAATGGGTGGAGTGTTGAAAATAGCATTTGTGCTGTAGCTATGCCTAACGGCAAGGTCATTGAAAAAGACTATCAAAGTCTACTTAATATCATTTTAGATGATTTAAAAAAAACAATGCCTGTTAATGGAGTTTTTCTTCATTTACATGGTGCAATGGTGTCAGAATCTTGCATGGATTGCGAAGGAGATATTTTAACTCAGGTTAGAAAAATAGTAGGACCCAATGTTCTCATCAGTGTTTTATTAGATCCACATACTCACCTATCCGACACAATGATTAATAAAGCTGACATTATGGTATGGATGAAGGAGTATCCCCATATTGATGCATTAGAAAGAACTAAAGAAATATTTGATCTATCGATGAACGCGCTCGCAAAAAAAATCAAGCCTACAATGGCTAGCTCAGCATGCCACACTATTAATCTATACCCAACCCAGCAAGAACCAATGAAAGCCTTTGTCGCAAAGCTTAAGCGAATAGAGGCTGAAGATGAAAAAATTCTATCTATTTCAGCAATTCATGGTTTCCCATACGGGGATACTCCTCACACGGGATCTGCTATGGTAGTAATGAGCAATAATGATCCAGAATATGCTCAAAAAATGGCTCAAGAACTTGCAGATGAATTTCAAACTATTGCAAGGCATAAGTTTATTCAAAGTAGGAAACTACAAGAAATTTTGGCCTCTGTTTCTCCTGACCTAGAAGATAAGCTTGTTTTGGTTGATTATGCCGATAATGTTGGAGGCGGCGCTCCGGGAGACTCTACTTTCATATTAAAAGATCTCATTGAAGCTAAAATACCAAACTTTGCAATTTCTGCCATTTATGACCCAGAAAATGTCCGACTATGTAGAGAAAATGGTCTTGGCAATTCAATAAAATTGAACATTGGCGGTAAACACGGTATACATTCTGGAGAACCCGTCACGTTAGAAGTTAAAGTTACAAGTATTTCAGAGAAATTGTATACAACTTTTGGAGATACTAAAATATATTTTGGCAATACTGCCACTTATTATTATAAGCCCCTAGATGCACACATTGTTCTTAATGATGTCCGCTGTCAAACCTATAGTACCGATTGTTTTGAATTTGCAAACGTGGCATTACAGAACAAAAAGTTTATCGTGGTTAAGTCTTCTGTACATTTTGAAGAATCATTTTCAAAAGTAACTAAAAAAAATTACATTGTGTCAACAAGCGGCGTATTAAATCCAGATTTTTCTTCCATTGATTATATACAATCCCCTGGATTAACTCATAATTAAGATTGGTTTATTTTGAGGTGTTTCATAATGTCAATATTCCTGAATTCCTAAAAATTTTAATCAATAATACGATTGTGTTTATCCATGAGAATTACGCAGCAGCCTGCTGCGCAAATTTAGGCAAATGTCTGCTTTCCTAATTGTATTTAAAGGTTTTTTGCAATGATATGAATCGAGTGATCTGGATTGCCCATCATGGATATGAAATTAGAATTAGTTTGCCAATGGCTAATATCAAATTGATAAAATAAATGTTTTAGGTGTTCTTTACTATGGTGACGACACACAACTCTAGCTTTGTCCATTTTAAATACCCCAAAACAACCAAATTCCTTTTGATACTCTTCATACCTTGCTTGGTTTCTCTCATCCTTTCCTAGTAGAAAATCCGTTACTAACAAAACCCCTCCTGGTTTAAGCACGCGTCTAATCTCTTGCACAAGCTCTTTCTGTTCAACATCAGAAGGAATACAGGTCAATACAGCAACTAATAAAACTGCATCAAATTCGTTTTCTTGATATGGCGTCTTAAACCCCGTTATTGTGGTAAGTTTTGCTGTTGAATTGTCCAAAAGCGATTGGCCACGCGCTATCATCTTCTCAGAAGCATCCACGCCATATAAATTTCGATAACCTTGTTTATACAATTGATCTAATATGCGACCATAACCACAGCCAAAATCAAGTATTTTTGCATCAATATTTACTAATGATCGGAATTTTTCTAAGGGAGGCTGGATAACAAATGACTGCGTAAAATTATCCCAGTATCTATTTTGTTGTTGCTTCATTATCTCTTCTTCCATTCATAATTCCCTTTACATATGGCAACTAATTTGGTGTAACTGCATCATTTCAATTGAAATATTAGAATCTTTCTCAATTGCTAAGAGCTCGCTATAAACCATAGCGTAATCCTCTTCTGTAATGAGCTTATGCTCAAGTAAATGCGCTCGAATTTCTATGAGACCTAGCCGCAGAAGCTTTTTTTCTGCTGCGGTCCGTAATACAGCTTGCGCAATAACATGCTGATTAATTTTAAGACCATGAGAGGCTAGCAAACCTGGTAACGCAGATCCAAATTTTGGCCTCTCTAGACAAGATAGGCAGGCTGTATTCCACATGTTAAATGCCGTATTTTTTTCTGAACACCCAAATGTCGTTGCATCTGCTTCTTAAAATATTATAATCCCCCCTGGTTTCAAGCATTCTTGGCACTGTTTGATTACTAATGAAGCGTCAGGGAGGTGCATTAATAAAAGCCTTGCATAGATAATATCATATTTTTTCTCAGCTAGGCTTTTTAAATTCAAAACATCATCGGATATAAATTTTATATTAGGAATGTCTTGATTTTTCGCACTTTCTGTTGCTACTTTAAGTTGTTCAACACTTATATCCACAGCATCAATATGGTGAACAAGCTTTGAAAGCAGAGCACTCATGATCCCGATACCACAGCCCAACTCCAACATATTATGATTTTTTTTCAAGTAAGGTTTAAGAAATCCTAA
>CACEWE010000053.1 GCA_902563055.1 uncultured Gammaproteobacteria bacterium
TACTTCTTTATGACCTTTTTGAGCTGCTATATAAAGCGATGTTGCTCCATTAGTTATAGCTTGATTAACATCAGCACCATGACTGAGTAATAAACTTACTACTTTTACATCACCATTTTGAGCTGCCATATAAAGCGGTGTCACCCCATCATGATGAGCTTGTTTTAAATCAGCACCATGTTCTAATAAAAAACGCAATAAAAGCACCATCTTTGTATAGCGTTCCCCATATGGCTTATCAGACAAAACTTTACACATCAATTTATTGAGGGATTTCTTATCATTTTTACTGAAAACAACACCATGCTCTAGCAATAAACCCGCCAAACTTGCATTATAATCGTGGGACATAGCATCATGTAGGCATTGACTGAGCAATTTCTTATCAACAAGGCTTATATCTACGCCATGTTTCTTCAATAAACGCAAAAAACCTTCATCTCGACGTTTAACCGCAAAATCAAGTAAAGTCATTCGATCAAAAACCACCTGATTAGCATTGGCACCATGCTCTAGTAATAAATCTGCTATCTCTAACCGTCGTGTACCATAAAAGCTCTTAAAGAAGCGAAATGGATTTTGAATCATGTTATAAAGCATATTAACATCACCGGGATCAGCACCATAATCTAGCAACAAACGCACCACATCTACGTGAGAATTCTGAGCCGCAAGAGAAAGGACCGACTCCTTATACGACCCAACCACTGGATTAATATTATAAGCATCGGTAAAAGTATCGTTATCTAGTAATGATTTAACCACATCTGCATGACCTTTTTCAGCTGCAAAATGAAGCGCCGTCATTTTATATTTTCTTATAAGCTTAAAATTACCGGTCCTAAGTAACAATTCCACTATATCTGTATCACCATTTTCAGCAGCAATGCAAAGAGGACAGAAACTGTCTGTTTCTTTTACTTTTGCGCCTTTATTCAACAACAACTCCATAATTTCTTTTTCACTATGATAAGCTGCATAATAAAGCAAACTTTTTTTTTCATGGTGCGTTTGGATAAATTCACAACTACCCTCAAAATCCTCGAATAAAGATGCAGCTATTACAGTATTACCACACTCTATTGCACCCTTCATAACGCTAATCCACTCATAATTCGGTGTCTTTAACCTTTTTCGCTTAAGCGTTTTCCAATATAGATCTACTAGAGCAGGATTTTTTCTCTTAGGCATTTGAGCCTCCTTTACAATTGTCAACACACACTGTCTAAAAAACAGATCGTATCTTACCATATAAAACCATATAAAAAAAGATAGCTTTAGATTTCATACTTTCATTGCTATTAACAGGATAAGATGCGCTTACAAGCTGCTTAGCTATAAGCTTACTCCAAAAGAAATTCGATCTTTTAGAAAATAAATCTCAACCCCTTGAAAATACAATTAAAGATACAGAGCAAGGACCATATATTAGCTGCACCAGGTGATAATCTATTCTAAAAAGCACTTGCCACTTTTTCAGGCAATTGCATAAAATCGCCATTAGATAAAAAAACCACTTTTGATTTGCCCAAGCACTTGCTTGAGCACATCATACTTGTACTTCATAGGGTAAAAAAATTATTATCCTGGCTTTAAAATAGGGCGCATACGCTCTGGCGGGTTTATCATAGGTTGAATAAACAAAAATTCATCTGCTGGCGAGTAATAAGCATCTAAGCAATCACTGATTGCTTTTTCGCCTTCTTCATCAATATCTGGAGAGAATGATAATGCATAATTTTTCCAAACTTCTTTTCTTTTCTCATTGGTTAAAAGTTTTTTTCCTTTCTTTGAAAGATTGGGTGACTCTGAAATTTGGGGAATCATCCAAGCAAGAAAGCTTGCAACAGGATGCCTTACAGGAGGAGAATAGTAAAAAACTGCAGATGGAGCACAATGGGGTGAAGGTGTAGAAGCGTTTTTCATGATAGGATCTCGCATATAAATTCAAAAAAACATAAAAAAGATATTATATTTTAATATTTTTATAAAAAATAAAATACTAATACACATTCATGCTTAATTCAAGTCCTACCTTTCAATAAAAAAAGAGATAGTTTTAAGACTACCTTAGGCTATTGCATCTTTTAATAACTACAAAACCCCCAACCTTGGTTTTGCACTAGCGATCAGATCCAACTATAAAGCAGGGCCCAATTATTCTTAGGATACATCTGTGGTTGTGGCATATAAACAAGATGTTGAAGATTGCTGCTTAAGAAGATTATTCAAAGCATCCAGCCATTTGGTGCAAACTCGAAAAACCCTCTCCTTCTCAAATTTTTCTACGCCCTTACCCTCTGTCCAGAACGCTATGCCCTTGGGAGTATATGCGTCACTTACCTGAGCATCAGGATGAGCAGATGTGTCACGTAGTGCTCTTATCTTCCTATACATCGGCAAACATTGCGGCGAGCCTGGTTTAGTGCTAACACCCCTTTCTTTTGGAGGAACAAGTTGATTTAACTGTTCTGCAATACCACTATCAGATGAAGTGCCTAATGCCGTCCTTGCATCCATGATTCGATCTGTAATCATAAAAAAGAGCACACACCAATCCTTAACTGTTAATTTTGATTTTTTATTTGCTCTAGATTCACACATGGCTTCTAATAAAAAAATTGCAGAGACTAAATGCGTTTTCCACTTAACATTTCTTTCATCTGTTTGCCCATCACCTAATTTCATAAAGGGAAAGCGACAAACAACAAAATCATAATGCAGCATTTTATTAACTTTGCTATTATCTTCAGGTTCAGACGTACGTATAGTTATAGCATGTTCATAACTAAAGCAAAGAATCTTTAAAGCTTCTTCCTTATCATTAGCACTTATGTCCAAGATAGACCCCAAATGACCAACTGCACCATGACACTCAATAAGTGAGGATCTAGTTTTTTTATGTTCTCTAGCTTTGTAAGTATAGACCTCATGTACATAACGCTGATAAGGCTTCCCTTTTTGCAATGCCTTTAAATCCATGGCAAACAAATCTAAAACATCCTGAAGATTAGCTCTATAAGTATCGTAAAGCACCAAACTACCATCATCTGTTTTTTTATGTCTACAATTATCATGAACCTTAAATAACTCTGACACCCCTCTAGCCATCTCTGCATAGTCTATTTCAGGTTCTTTTTCTTTTAAATAATCAGGTGTCAGCTTAATCAATAGATCAATAAGCTTACTAAAAAGCCCTTTCAAATCATCTATCAAAGGCTTTAATGATGGAGAAAATAAGTTATGTGAACTATTTAAAGAAGATAAAACTTCACGCAATTCCTCAATAAAATTAAGATAAGATTGCTGACTATCAATACATGCTCCTTGTCCTTGTCCTTGTCCTGCTCCTTCTCCTTCTCCAGCTCCTTCTCCTCCTGCTTCTCCTGCTCCTCCTGCTTCTCCTGCTCCTTCTACTAGCAAACCGCTGTCTGAACCCGATAATAGATCACCTTTGTCAGATGAAGGCAATTCCTTAACTTTAGCTTTGCTCTTTAAGACCTTAGCTTTAACTTTTGTTTTTTCAGAAAGGCGAGAATTCAAAGTAAATAATAAAGTTTTAAACCTTCCAATACAAAGCATTTTTTCTTTATCTTTTTTACTTAGCTCTACTATAAGGTCTGTTAGCTTTTTTGTTTGTGTAGAGTTATAAAAAGTTTTTTCATCATTGTGATCACTTAGAATTTGCAAAAGCGTATCTATAGTGTCTAAATGAGTATAGTCATCAAAAATTTCTTGTATCTCTTTATTTATCGGCCTCTCAACCCCACACTCGTATTTATTCGATAATGTTTTAATGAGCTCCCCTTGCTTCTCCTTCAACGCTTCTTCTTGCTGTTTTTGTTCTTTTTGTTCTACTTTTTGTCTTTCTGCATTTTGTACTGCTTTTCTTTGTTTTATTTCATTACTTTGCTGTTGTTTTATTTCCGCAAGCTTTTCTTTATACAAATCTATTTTTTGTTGTTCTTCTTGCACTTCTTTTTTTCTTGCTGTTTCTTGTGTTTCTATTTCATTTTGTCTTCTTAGTTGTTTTTCTTGTTCTATTTTTTTTCTTGCTGCCTTGTGTCCTTGTACTTCTTTTCTTCTTTGTTTTCTTTCTTCTCTTGCTTTTTCAATCCTTTCTTGCTTCACTAGTAAAGCTTCCGGAAGTTTTATTTTACCTATACTTGATAATATCATATTGATTAAAACATAAGGAGCATTAATATGGATAAAATTTCCTAGCATTGAATGATCCAAAACTTGTTTAGATGGTTCTTTACTCAATAAAACACAATACACATTTAAGCCATAAAATATGACAACAAAAAAATATAAACCATGGCCATATATTATAGAATTTAACATTAGCTGCTGATTTTTATATTCTCTTTTTTGTGATAAAAGTTTAGTTACTTCCTTATGGCCCTGTTGTCTAGCAACATAAAGAGGACTTAATTGTAATGAGAATGTTTGTTTTTTTTTATATTCAGATTTTTCTAATAAATAACTTACCACATTTTCATGTCCATTATAGGCAGAAACAAGAATAGGTGTTAAGTTATGATCTCTAATTTTTTTATTTTTTTCAATACCTTTCTCTATTAGAAATTTCACGATATCTAAATTACCCTCATATGCTGCAATCATAAGAGGTGAATAATCTCTCGCATTACAATATTTTTTATAATCCTTATCCCTAACAAAGCCAAAATTATAAAGAAGATACATCAAAAAGGCACGCGTACAATAAGCATAAATATTTACACATGTACATAAACTATTAAGCAGCATAAGTTTATATCTGAAATTTTCATCTTTTTTATTTATATCAAAAAGATCACTATTTAATAGATATAGTCTGTCTAAATTATAGAAATACAAAACCAAAAAACATGCAAAACTCAAAATACGTAAGTACCTATAGTCATTTATAGGCTTTTCGTATTCTAATGGACCGTTTTCTAACAATAAACACACGCCTTGAGTTTTAGTTGTAGAATCTTCAGAACCTAAATCAGATTTTATGTTTACATCCGCACCATTCTTTAGCAACAACCGCACTATTTCCAAATGCCCCTCGCATGCTGCAATGAGAAGAGGAGTTGAACCTTTATTAGTTCTTGCATTTACATCTGAAAATTTTGTTAGTAATTTTTCAACTATCTGTGTATGCCCTTCTTGAGCTGCAATATGAAGCGGGTCGGCCCCATCACTCGCCCGAGCAATTCTAAATGTTACACCTTTATGATTAAGAGATAAGTTAAAATCTTTATTATCAAGAAATAAGTTAACAATTTGAGTATCACCATAGTATACCGCAGTAAAAAGCGAAGAATCTCCATTTTTATCAATCTGGTGAGGATTTGCACCTTTTTTAAGTAATAAACGCACCATATCTAAATCAGAATTTTCAACCGCAAGATGAAGTAAACTTTTCCCATCCGAAGTTTCTAGATCTACAAGCTTTGGATTGCGCTCTAATATGCCTGAAACAATTTCAAGCTTACGACCCGATACTCCGCTTGTTATGGCACTTATGTCTTGAGGATTAGGATTTGAATCTTCTATAGGCATATCTTAGCTCCGTTACATAAACCAATATGTATTAAAAAACTAGTCATACAATAACATAAAAAAAACAAATATACATTAAATTATACCACATAAATACCTAACATCACAGAAACTTACATCTTTGGAAAAATAAATCTCAAACCCTTAAAAATACAATTATAGATACACAACAAAGAGCATATATTAGCTGCATCAGATGATAATCTATTCTAAAAAGCACTTGCCACTTTTTCGGGCAATTGCATAAAATATGCTATTAGAACAAAAAACTGCTATTAAAATATATCAATGAAGCAAGGGCAGCTATATGGTAAAGGGGGAAATATAATTTCCCTTTACTACAAATTTATTCGCAATTTTATGGCTTGCCTTGTATTGGATTTTATCTTTAAACTTATGAGACTAAAAGTCTAAGACATTAGCTTACCGCAAGCAAAATCACTTAGAGGGCAAAGGCTTCAGTTTTACTTACTTTTGCACTAGAGGGAAACCATGCTTGCGCACTAGCGTTAAGTTTAGAAGCTTGTGATACCTTACTAACAATCCCTGCAGCACTATCACTAGAGCCAGGAGAGTCTATAGCAGCACTACCAGGCGTGACAGACACTTCCTCTTCACCGACATCCTCTTCTATTGCTTTTGCACCTTCATTACCCAATGAGCTTAATGATGCTTCAAGCCAGTCCCTCAAAGCAACTAAGCCCCCAAATTTACTGAAGTCTCCTATAATTCTTGTACCTTCCTCACTTAAATAACGTGTTGATGAACCACCTCCCTCAAAATGGAAGAGTT
>CACEWE010000054.1 GCA_902563055.1 uncultured Gammaproteobacteria bacterium
AGTGTTTTTGCTGAAGTTTCAGGTTCTGATTCGGGTTCTGTTCAAGGCTGTAATCTGCAAGTTTTTTGTAATGACATAAAGGACCCAAACAGGCAAGAACTTAAATCCTGTTTGAATAATAATTGGAAAAAAGTATCAAAAAGTGTGTATTTAGAGGATTATTACTATCATTTTGCTGATGCTATCTTCTTCTCTTGTTACATGGTTACAAGAAAAGAATCAGGGTTAATGTCTCACAAAGGTGCATTTAATTCACTTGAAGAGTTGTTCGTATTAGAGGCATTTAATCAAGGTGATAGATTAGATGCATGGGTTATGAAATTAGTAGATTTTTTTCAGTTGCATGTTTTTAAAGAACAAGATTCCTTAAGTGTGTTTTTAATTCAAAGTTTATGCAAAGGGACCTCTGTCCAGAACAAAAATATGCTATCAAGCTTGTTCGTAAGCTATTTGCAAGCTATTGGATATGATGCTTGTGACTTTGAGCGAAAAGTAAGGCCGTGTTTTACCCAAATTGGTTTTATAGATTTAGAGCATTTTACGCTAAAGCATATGCTTGAGTTAGAGAAAAAAACACAAGTACATCATCAAGAACATCATCAAGAACATCAAGATCATACTTTGTTTGATGATGAGGGTCCTAAGAAAAAACATACAGGTAAGCGTAAACGAAAGAGAAAGAAGAATGCACGAAAAAAACGTCTTGCTGCTACTAAAGTTCAAGCATGGTGGCGGGCTACTTACTTGCAATATAGTCGCTTGTTAGAAAACACCATAGTAAAGAAGAATGCACGAAAAAAACGTCTTGCTGCTACTAAAGTTCAAGCTGCTACTAAAGTTCAAGCTGCTATTAAAGTTCAAGCTGCTACTGAAGTTCAAGCTGCTACTAAAATTCAAGCATGGTGGCGGGTTAAACATGCTTACTGGCAGTATAGTCGGTTAAAAAACACCATAGTATTGCAAAAAAATTATAGAGCGTATCAACATCGTGTGGTTTATAGGCTCAAGAGAGAAAAAATAGTGGCGATACAATTAAGGTGGCGTCAGAAGCAAATACGTTTAGCGTACCAACAAAAATATGCAGCAATTGTGCTTTTGCAAAGATATTTTCGATCTAAGAATAAAAAAGTACCAGAAGTTGCTGCTCGGTTACTAGCCCCTGGTGTGTCTAAGTATTCAAAAGGTTTTAATATTCCTGTGAATCTGATTACCAGCTTATGCTCTTTTTGTTACTTTTTCCGGTGTGAAAACCCTATTTTAAAGGGAAGTTGTGCTTTGTACGTAACTTTATATGCCGCTTATGGCTCGTGTGTTAAGATGCCTTTGTCTGATATAGATATTGAGCTTAGCTCTTTGCCACTGGAGCCATTCACTTCAGACCTTTATGAAAAGTTTACTATGATCAATAACTCAAGTGACAGGTTCCAACAGTGTTTAGGCTTGTCCTCTAAGCAAGAAACTTTTGAAATATCTGTAAGGCAAGAAGGTAATATAGGTCTTTTTCGTAATGATTTTCGATCAATATCTATTAGAGAGAGTATACAGGTACCAAATATACGAGAAATGCCGCCATTAGATTGTCATCAGTTAACAAGTGCTTCGGCTAAAGCAGCATTGATCAAATATGCGCTAACTTTTGAGTATATGGTAAAAGATATAGAGCGTAGCCCCGAATCTTTGCAGTCTTATTGGTTAAATGAGGATTCTAAAAAATTTCTACAGTCTTGCTTTGAAGAAGTGGCTGATGACTACGCTAAAAAGTTTAGTAAGAGTAAGGTTTATTATGATTATAATGGCGCTATAAAATTTAAATATTTCACGATATTACAGCCATTAATGGATAAGCTATTTGCGCACTATAATCAATTGTTATTGTTTTATCAGCGCACACACAGTGATCATATAAAGAAAAGGATGGCTGAAGTTAAAGACTATGTTTTGTGTTTGTTGGATATGCTTTTTCAGCATATGAATCAAACTTCTCTGGAGTCAAAGGGTGAGTTATGGAGCTTGGTTTGGAGGAGTTTTAGGCAAAAAGAAGCTATTATTGCTAAAGTTAGTCCTGCACCTGCTTAGGGCTTTAATCAAAAGATTCTTGAGCTTAGGATAAAGCGTATATCTAAAAACAAGCATATCTATTAAACCCATGCTTTAACCTGGCAGTACTTTATGCTAGGGTAGCGGATATATATTGAGCTCATAAATTTACCATGTATCGCACTGTTGTATACCAGGACCCGCTTGCTCTTTTTGCCAAAGTGTCTCATGAGCCTATGGCTTTATTACTTGATAGTGCCAATAGTCCATCTTCAAGCCTGTATCAAAATACAAATCGGTATAGTTATCTCTGTTTTGATCCAGTAAAGGTTTTGCTCGAGCATAAGAATGCGCCATTTAATGCCATGCAGGAGCTACTTGAGGATCTTCAGGCACCTAAAATAGCAGATTTACCACCCTTTCAAGGAGGCTTGGCTGGGTTTTTATCCTATGATTTATGTTCGGTGCTAGAAAATATTCCCTATGAGCCAAGCACAGCCACGTTTCCACTTTTAGCCTTGGGACTTTATGATGTGGTGGTGAGTTTTGACCATCAGCAAAAAAAAGCATGGATTATTTCCCATGGCACTTTTGAGCCAGATCTTGTAAAACGCCAGTCTAAAGCCAAAGAAAGACTAGAATATATTCATAATAAGCTTTTTGATACCGCTCCGGTAAAAGTGCAAGAAAATACATGGGATAAGCTGCCTATTACACCTGCTTTTAGCAAAAAAGAATATCTAGAAGCCATACAGCAGGCAAAAAATTATATTTTAGAAGGCGATATTTTTGAGGTAAATCTGACGCAACACTTTGATGCACAGCTTCCAGAGGGTTTAAAAGCTTTTGATTTATATTGTCGCTTAAGAAAACGCAATCCTGCACCATTTGCTGCTTTTTTACAATTGGGACATCAAGCCATTGCCTCTGGTTCCCCAGAGCGATTTTTACAATTGCAGGATAATCATCTTCAGGCTAGGCCCATTAAGGGAACGGCGCCAAGAGGTCAAACCAAGGCCCAAGATGCGCATTTTGCACAACAATTACAGCAAAGCACCAAAGATCACAGTGAAAATGTGATGATTGTTGATTTAATGCGCAACGATTTCTCTAGAGTTTGTGATAAGGATAGCGTGAAGGTGAGCAAACTATGTGGCTTGGAAAGTTATGCTAATGTGCATCATTTGGTTTCGGTGGTAGAAGGGGACTTACAAGATGGTTTGGGCCCGGTTGCGGTGCTCAAAGCAAGTTTTCCAGGGGGCTCTATTACCGGTGCGCCCAAGGTGCGTGCGATGGAGATTATTCACGCCTTAGAAAAAGCACCTCGCGGACCCTATTGTGGCTCTATGGGCTATATCAGTGCTGCAGGTGATATGGATTTATCCATTCTTATTCGGAGTTTTGTTATTGATAAAGATCATGTGCGCTTTCAAGTTGGTGGTGCTATTGTATTAGATTCAGATCCGCAAAGTGAATACCAAGAAACCTTAGATAAAGCTAGTGGCTTAATAGCTGCTCTAGAAGGAGAGCCGTGTTATGATCTTGTTGATTGATAATTATGACTCCTTTGTTTATAACTTGGCGCGCTATATAGAACAGCTTGGCTATAAAACCAAAGTGGTGCGTAATGATCAAATAAGCCTTGATGAAATAAAAGCTTTAGCGCCTTCTCATCTGGTATTATCTCCAGGTCCACAAGCACCACAGCAGGCAGGTATTTGTCTTGATGTTGTGAGGCATTTGAGCTCAAAAATTCCCATCTTAGGTATTTGTCTTGGTCATCAAGCCATTGCACAGGCTTATGGGGCAACTATCCAAAAAGCACAAACCCCCATGCATGGCCGAGCTTCACTAATTTGTCATCATCAAGAGGGGCTTTTTAAAGGTTTGCCCATGGCTTTGCAAGGGGCAAGATACCATTCCTTGATTGTCGCAAAGGAAAACTTCCCTTGTGAATTACAAGTGCATGCCCATTGCCCACATGGGGAAATAATGGCTTTGAAGCATCACAAATATCCATGCTATGGTGTCCAGTTTCACCCCGAATCTATTTTAACAAAAAACGGCTATGATTTATTACAAAACTTTTTGCAACAATCTATGTAATATGGCTTCTTAATAGTATTTTTAATATCCTATTGATATGTTTTAACTTTTTTGTATTTTATGATAAAAGGGCGCTAGTTTTTACATTTTTTCACAATATTCTATATAAATTATTAAAAAAGTGCTTGACATTAAAATAGGCTTATGGTACTATGTACAAGATGGCGTTAAGCTATCATGTTTTGATTTTTTCATGACATCTCTCGCGTCAGGCTATCCCTCCCCCAGCCTGGCGCTTTTTTTTGTCTAAAAGAAAGTGAATGCGCTACGCTTGGTTTGCTTTAAGAGCCTGATGTTACTACGGGCAGGCGTGTTAAGAAGCCGTTTTTTCTACCTGGGTGCTTGGCAATTTATCTAAGGATGCAACCGATTGTAATAAGCCAGTTAGTTCCTGTAAAAGTGCAATTCGATTATGACGCACTTTTTCATCCTCACACATGACCATAATGGTTTCAAAAAAACGATCAACCGGTGTTTCAAGTGGTAAAATGGCTTCTAATGCCTTTTGATACGCTTTATGCTTTAGGTGGCTTTGAACCTCCTTGGCACTTTTTTGACTTGCATCAAAGAGCGTTTGTTCAATTGCTTCTTCAAAAAGTTCTGGATCAATAAGGGCCTTGGTCTGTTTGTCTTTTAAAATGTTGCCAATACGTTTGTTAAGTGCACATAAGTTTTGCATTCCAGTTTGCTGTGCAACCTGGCTTAACGCCTCAAGACGCAATTGAAAATCATATATATCATCGTTTTGCTGCGCTAATACCGCTTCAATTTGCATGCTGGAAAACCCAATTTCACTGCCATAGGCTTTAAGACGCTCTATAATAAATGTATGCGTTTCTAGAACGGTCTTCTTTGGATCAATTGTATCTTGTAATTCCATGGCACTGTGCTCTAACATCTGTTTTAGAGATAAATGCTGCTGGCTTTGGATGATGGTGCGAATAATACCTAGCGCGCCACGACGCAGCGCAAACGGATCTTTAGAGCCAGATGGCTTGGCACCAATGCCAAACATAGCAGTTAAGGTGTCGAGCTTTTCTGCAAGCGCCACACACTGACCCAGCGCCGATTGCGCGGTGTCATCTTCTTTGAAACGAGGAAGATATTGCTCCTGTATGGCCTCTGCTACGGCTTTATCTTCACCACTTAAAAGCGCATAATAGCGTCCCATAATGCCTTGGCATTCTGGGAATTCCCCCACCATATCACTGGCTAAATCTGCTTTAGATAACAAGCCAGCACGAAGGGCGCGCTTTTTATCGCATCCCAACATCGGTGCTAGAAACGCTGCACCATGTGCAATACGCTCTGCGCGTTGATACATGCTGCCTAAGGACTTTTGAAATTGTATAGTTTTTAAGGCTTCATTAAAGTGCTCTAAGGGCTGTTTTTGATCTACTTCAAAAAAGAATGCTGCATCTGCTAAGCGGGCGCGCATCACTTTTTCATTGCCCTTTATAATGTGCGAGGTATCTTCTACATTTAAGTTGCTAAAGGTTACAAAGTAGGCCTGGCATACGCCGTCTTTATCGGTTAGAGGAAAAGCTTTTTGATGCTGGGTAATGGAGGCAAACAGCGCTTCTTGCGGTACTTTTAAAAAGGCTTGGTCAAATTGGCATAACAAACCATTGGGCCATTCTACTAAGTTGTTTACTTCCTCTAATAGACTTGGGTTTTTTGGGCTGCAAAGCTGCTTTGAGAGCGCAAGTTGCTCTAATTGTTTAGAGATGCGCGCTCTGCGCTCATTAGGGTCTGCAATCACAAAGGCGGTTTTTTCAAGTGTTGTAAAATACTCCTGTGGCGTTTTGATTGTAATGGCCTGCGGATGATGAAAACGATGGCCATAGCTTTTGTTATCGGCTTTTTTACCAAATAGTTCTATATCCAAAA
>CACEWE010000055.1 GCA_902563055.1 uncultured Gammaproteobacteria bacterium
GACCTCAGGATGTCTCTCTAAGTCTTTGCTAATAACGGGCCCATTAAGCTCCAGCTTTGCTAAACCCTTTAGTAAACTCTGATAACTTAACAAACCATGGCCCAAGGCAACCCCCCAGTTTCTCAGTACCGTAGAATCGGTTAAGTCACGCTGCAATCGCGAAATAGGAAGTTTCTGCGCTAAAAAACTAAGCAATGCATTTGCAACACCTAAATTGCCTTCGGCATTTTCAAAATCAATGGGGTTTACTTTATGCGGCATCGTAGAAGAACCCACCTCATGCGCTAAAGATTTTTGCTTAAAATACCCCAAGCTGACATAATGCCAAACATCACGCGCAGCATCTATTAATATAGTATGTATACGCATAAGTTGATGGGCGAGCGTTGCCATATAATCGTGCGGTTCTATTTGCGTAGTATGAGATTGATACGCTAAACCCAAGCTTTCAACAAAAGACGCAGCAAGCTCTAGCCAATTTAAATCAGGATAAGCCACCTGATGGGCATTAAAATTGCCCACTGCACCATTTATTTTGCCAAAATACCCAAGGGATTTTAAACCCTTAAGCTGATAGCTAAGTCGATGAGCAATATTCGCCCACTCTTTACCCATCGTCGTAGGCGAAGCACTTTGACCATGGGTGCGCGCTAACATCGCAACATCGCTATACGCAATGGCTTTGTCACTGCAGTCTTTCACCAAAGCCTCAAGGCTTGGTACAATAGCTTCAGATACAGCATCTTTGAGCATTAAACCATAACTGAGATTATTCACATCTTCACTAGTTAATGCAAAATGTATAAATGATTGATACATTTCAGCAAAACCCTGCGCTTGCAATTGTTCTCGCAAGAAATACTCTACCGCCTTCACATCATGATTCGTTGTTTGCTCTATGGTTTTAATCGCCTGGGCATCTTTTAAAGAAAAGCCTTCTTGCGCCTTGTGCAGAAAATCTTTTTGCTCCTGGCTCATGGCAGGCAAATCTGTAATACCAGCAGTATCACTTAAAAAAAGCAACCACTGTACTTCTACGATATAACGATAACGAATCAAGCCAAACTCGCTACAATATTGGCGCAAAGCATCGCACTTGTTATGATAACGCCCATCTACCGGGCTTAGGTGCATTAAGTGTTCATCCATAAGCTATCCTTAAAAAAAAACTTATCCTATCATAGCTTATCAATCATGTTAAGAAGAGATTAAAAGTAACTGTGTGTTCTTGACCCTTCATGCTATATGATGATAATTAGAAATTAATTATCGTATAGAACTTTTAAATTTTTGGGAGCTACTAAATTGAAAAACACAAAATCTATTGTTTTCACAACAACTTTTGTACTAAGCATAATAACAGCCTCTGCCTATGCCTCAAGCAGCCAAAACGAGCAAACCTTATCACCCTTTGATGGTACTCATTTTGCCGGTGGCGCTATTTTCAATACTGGTAATGTCCACTCAAGAGATTTTGATCTTATTAGCCATATTGTCTATTCAAAAGATAAATGGGTGCATACCTTTGATACGAATTATCAATATGCTCATAGTAAGCAGGAAGGCACCAGCGCTAATCAATTTTATACAAAAGAAAAATCAGATTTTTATTTTAATAGCGCAAACTATGCATACGGATCTATGGATTATGAAAATAACCGTTTTGACGGCTACGACTATATTGTCAATGTTAATACGGGTTATGGTCGCCATTTTCAAATGCCGCAAAATATGTCCTTTGATATTTTCTTTGGCCCAGGCGTACGGCTCGACAAACAACAACTCAACGATAAATCTCGAACCATAGCCACTGCACAAATTGGTAGCGATTATAGTTGGAATATCAACGATATTACTATTTTAAGTGAAAATGTAGTGAGCAACTACAGCAAAGAAACTATTGATACGCGCTCTGTTACTGCTATAACCAATCAGCTCAATGATCACTTAAAATATAGTATTAATTTTGAACTTGATCACAGCAGCAAGCCCATTGACAATACTAAGTCACTTAATACCGCAACCAGTCTCAACCTTATTTATGCAATCTAAGCCTATAGAACATATCTATTTCACCGTACTTTTCACCATAACATTCACTTTGGTGCACTATTTTGCAAATATGTAAAACAGGCTAAAAAAGCAGCAAATTATTGTTGATTTTTGTTTTTTTTTCTTTATAATTGATTCAAATATTTACAGTACTTTTTAACCATAAACTATAAGGAAAAACATTGAAAAACCTAAAAACTATACTTTTAGCAAGCACTGTTGCATTATGTACTATTTCAGGCACCTCTTTTGCAGCCGATCAATCAAACGATCAAGCCCCCTCTCCATTCAAAGGCTCTAGTGTTGCAGGCGGTGGTATTATCAACACAGGTAATACTCAGTCGAAGTCTTTAAACTTTAACACCCACCTTATCTACAGTGTAAAAAAATGGACTCATACTTTTGATACCAGTTACCAATATGCCAATAGTAAAAGCAAAGGTACCACATCAAACCAGTTTTATGCACAAGAAAAATCAAAGTTCAATCTCAGCGATCTTAATTTTGTGTATGGATCAGTGGATTACACAAATAATCGTTTTGATGGGTATGACTATATCGTTAACCTTAATACTGGTTATGGACGCAATATCCAAATGCCAGAAAACATGACACTTGATGTTTTTGTGGGTCCTGGAGCAAGGCTAGATAAACAACAAAGTACACAAAAATCTCGCACTCTAGGTATGGTTCAACTTGGTAGTACTTATGGTTGGGACATTACTGACGAAACAAGCTTTAGTGAAGCTCTTACAACAAATATCAGTAAAAAAACGGTCGATACTAATTCTGTAACCGCCCTTACAACCTCTCTTAATGGCCATTTGAAATTTAGCGTTAATTACGAGCTTGATCATACCAGCAAACCTGTAGATAACAAAAAATCACTCAATACCATAACCAGCCTAAACTTAATTTACAGTCTGTAAATACATAGTTAGGCCCCTATAAAAAGCCAGAGCAATCTGGCTTTTTTGTTTTCATTATTTATAAAAATCGGTTATAATGGCGCAAATTTTTTAAAGGAACCAATTATGCTCTCTACATCAAACCTTACTATTGCCTTTTCACAAAAGCCTTTATTTGAAGACGTTAGTGTTAAATTTGAAGATGGTGCCCGCTATGGTCTAATTGGTGCCAATGGCTGTGGCAAATCAACCTTTTTAAAAATTCTATCTAAAAAATTAGAAGCCACCCATGGTACAGTTAATTATGCACCCAATGCTAAAATTGCCTCCTTAAACCAAGATCAATTTGCTTTTGATGAATATATGGTTTTAGATGCAGTAATCATGGGCGATCAGGCATTATGGGAAATAAAAGCAGAACGAGAACGACTTTATTCTCAAGCAGAACTCTCTGATGAGGATGGCATTAAGGTTGCCGATCTTGAAGGACAATTTGCACAGTTAGATGGCTATAGCTGTGAAGCACGTGCAGGAGAAATATTACTTTCTGCCGGTATTGACACAGAGCTTCAAAGCAAAAAAATGGCAGATATTGCACCAGGCTTAAAACTAAGAGTACTCTTGGCACAGGTTCTTTTTGCTAAACCTGATATTATGCTGCTTGATGAGCCTACGAATAATCTAGATATTAACACTATCGCCTGGCTGGAAACAGCCTTGCAAAAGCAAAATTGCACAATGATTATTATTTCTCATGATCGTCATTTTCTTAATCAAGTGTGCACTCATACTGCGGATTTAGACTATGGTAAAATTCAATTATTCCCAGGCAACTACGATCAATACATGGTTGCGGCCACCCAAGCACGCGAAACCCTAGCGCGAGACAATGCCCGTAAAAAAGCTAAAATCCAAGAACTACAAAGCTTTGTAAGCCGTTTTAGCGCCAATGCTTCCAAATCTAAGCAAGCCACCAGTCGATTGAAGCAAATTGATAAAATTGAACTCGCTGAAATAAAACCCTCGTCTCGTCGTTTCCCTTATATCCAATTTCAAGAAGAGAAAAAATTGCATCGCCTGGCAGTGGAAGTTGAAAATCTCTCGTTTTGCTATGAAGATAAACGCAATCTTTTCAATCAAGCTTCCTTTCAAGTGGAAGCTGGTTCGCGCCTGGGTATTATTGGACCCAATGGTATTGGTAAAACCACTTTACTTAAAACCTTACTTGGAGAACTTCAAGCACAACAAGGCACTGTAAAATGGGCTGAGAATGCTAAGGTGGGTTATTTTGCTCAAGATCATAATGATCTGTTTGAGCAAAACTGCACATTACTAGACTGGATGAGCCAGTGGGGTGGACCTGAAGATGATGAACAAGTTATCCGCGGGGTATTAGGACGCATGCTGTTTTCTAGTGATGCGATTAATAAATCAACAAAAGTACTCTCTGGGGGTGAAAAGGTGCGCATGCTCTTAGGGAAGCTCACCCTTGAGAAAAACAATGTCTTAATTCTCGATGAGCCCACCAACCATCTGGATATGGAATCCATTGAAGCACTTAACCAGGCACTAGAAAACTATCCTGGTAGCATTATTATTGTCAGTCATGATCGACAATTGCTGGGTTCCTTAGCAAATGAAATCTTGGAAATCATGCCAAACCATGACGTGATCCATTACAAAGACACACTAGAGGAATACCTTGCAAGCAAAAGTGCACAAACGGTTGGCTAAGATACGGTAAGTGGACTTTAAAAGATTACTTAGATATGTCATCTAAAGTAATACGGGTCATATCACCATAGTGAATTAAAACTTTATCGCCTTTTCTAAATACTGGTGTGTTTTTATCATTCACCTGGGTTAAGGAGATAAGATTGTTGTTTTTGCTTAAACGTAAGGTATATTGTGATCCAGTTTGGGCATGGACGCCTTTATCTGCTGCAGAACCAATTACACCACCAAGCACCGCACCACCAATCGCTGCTAAAGTACTGCCACGACCTTGACCAACAGCAGAACCCGCTACCGCACCAGCAGCAACACCAGCAACGCCGCCTGCGCCACTTTCATTGCTAACCTTGACAGTACGCACATCAACCACCACCGCTTGCTCAACACGAGAAACTACTCCTACTTGAGGGGCATCATAGTTAACCGAAGATAAGTTTGGTGAACAAGCACTTAAACCAATCAGTGAAGCAGTCATACCAAAACCTAAAAATACCTTGTGAAAAAAGCGATCCATATTCTTACCCCTTATGTGAAATTAGTCAAAAAATATTTTCAATACCCATTAGGCGCTTGAGAGAAGGAAGATCTATATGCCAGGTAAGATTGGTAAGCTGTACTTGGTCATTTACAATCGGGCCCGCAATGGCAAAACAGGCACTTTGAATATCTTTTTTTGCAATTTGGTACTGGGCTAAAAAGTGCTCAATTATATCTTCTAAGCATGGGAAATCTTTATTAAAAAAGGTTTCAGTTTGATGGGCATGGTAGTGTTTTTTGCTGTAATCGCTTAGGCGGAGCCGCGTTTTTGTGCCGCCTATATCACCAGAAAGTAAAAGCATAGCTTGGAGTCTGTGTTAAATGAGTGGGTATTTTCTCAGATACAATTAAAATTGCAACTCTTTTTTTACTTTTGCAAAATGCGATATTTCTAATGATATTATTTTACTATGCTTCAAAACAATGAAGTGTAAAACAAAACAGCGTGTCTTTAATCAGGATAAAGTTATGATTTTCTTGATGATAACTACTAAGAAAGTAATATAAAAGGAACTTGTCCACAAGTTTCAAGTGAATGTTCACAAATCACTCTCAAACATAAAGTAGGAGAGGGGAGTGATATTATTTTTTCTGAAATAGATCTAGATAAGAAAAAGAATGATCTTTGCAAACGTCAAAAGCAATACCTTTTATCAGCATTAGAAAAAACTATAGCTAGGAAAAACTTAAGAATAAGTAATCAAGAAGAGCTCTACCAACAATTAATATTCTCAATCAGCAATACAAGAAGCAAGAATCATATTAAGTCTTTTAAACAT
>CACEWE010000056.1 GCA_902563055.1 uncultured Gammaproteobacteria bacterium
GCATTTTTGAGAGTTTTGCATTATCGAGTGCTTCTGTAGCAGATGCATGGCTTTGTTCGGTCATATATTTTCTTAGCTTGGTTGATTTCGAGCATAGTCTAACAAAAAAGCGATGCTTGTCACAAGATATTTTTTATTTTTTAAGCACCATAATTTTAAATTTTTCGCCCATGCGCTCTGGTAACAATAAAAAGCGCAATTGATTATGCATACTAAGGGCCTGATCTAATAAGAAATTTGGCACTTCTAGTTGTGCTAAAAAGTCCATTTGTTTCTTATAATTTATAAGCGTGAAGCCTTCTTTTTGTGCAAAATCAGCCAACTGGGTAAAATTAACTGATGCGGTAATATCTTGCTGTCCAATATTTTCAAAGAAATTATCCAAAACCTGATGCTGATAAAAACAGCGTATGCTGCCTTGAGTGCGACTAGGATGGTAATATTCCTTGCCTTCATCGCCATAGTCATGAACAAACACATAGCCTTGCTCTAATATTTCCCCAAGCTTAGCCATAAGTGTTTTAGCTTCCAGGCACAATTCACCTTGATAGCCTTGTGGCCAAGTTTCTTTGTAAGGGGCTAAAAGGTCTTCAAATATTTTTTTAAGCTTTGCATCCTCAAAAGGCTCTGCTTGTAATGCAAATGTATGGTCTGCAACATGAACTTTGCGTTCAAGAATGTCTCCTTCTTGGTATTGAAATAAATGAACCGGTAGGACATCAAAGATCTCATTAAGAATAAGCATACCAGAAATTTTTAGCGTATTGATATCATCTAGTATTTCTACTTTGTTTATTTGTTCGGGTATGTCTTGCTGCAGTCTTTTATGAAGCTTCTCGCGCAGTTTTGCTGATGGCTCATAAAGATAATATTTTTTTATTGGCAGGCGGTAATATGCAGCCGCTTTCATAAAGCCTATGGCAAAAGCTCCTGAGCCAGGTCCAATTTCTAATATAGTATCCATTTTAACCAGATCATCCAGTTGCGCAGCATATTGGGCGACAAAAGCACTATAAACAGGGCAGTGTTCACTTGCGGTTATAAAATCACCCTCTGCGCCAAAAATATGCTCTTTATTAGCATAGTATCCCCACTTAGGGTGATTTAATACCGTATTCATCCAAGTAGCAAAGCTTAGGGGGCCGTGCTGTGTAATATGCTTAGCAATAACTTTTTTCAAATGGTTGGGCTTGTTCATGTGCGCTTTCTTGTATTTTGATCTTAGTAGGAGGGTAATGTTGCTCAATGTATATTTCATCTACAAAAGGCACACATTCTGGCTTATAAATTCTCAATCGACACGCGCTAATAGCAAATTTTGCATGAAGCGCCTCTAACAAATGATGTGCTAACGCCTCTAAAAGCTTATACTTTGACTTTCGGGCGAACTGGTCGATAAAAATACTGATCTGATAATAATCTAAAGTATCTTCTAAACAATCACTTTGACCACTTTTTTGCTGGTCATGATCCATGCTTAAATCAATACGAATGGGTCGAAGTGCTTTGCGTTCTTCAGGGTAAACTCCAACAAGCGTTTGGGTTTTAAGATTTTTAATTACAATAGTATCCATGTTACACTGGTTTAATTGAAGTCTGGCTATAGTATGATAATTGGATGCATCATGCAAACTTCATCCTTAAAAAATTGCTACAAACCTGCAATATCTAGGTGTTAAAAATTGTAACAATAGCAAGTCATTGTACTGATCCCTAGTGATAGTAGTATAAAAAAATATTAAATATATAATAAAATATTACAAAAAATACTTTATTTATATATAAATCTATGTTACAATTGTATTACAAATAATATTAACGATGTTTTGATTTAATAATTTCAAAATGTTACAATATTGCATACTAAACTACAGCTCTGCTAAAAATCGCGAGCAACAGAGGAAAAAGGAGTCAAGTGTGGGATTAATATCCGGGTTTGTCAAAAAAGTTAAGCGTATATTCGCTTACGATCAAGTATGTGGTGATACGCAGTTTGTGGTCAATTCTACCAAAAAAATGTTTCAAACGGAATCTGATGCACCAAAGCCTGAGGGTTTGCTTGATATCAACATGAGCCTTGAAGAAAGGGCACAGAGAAAAGCACAGTGTAAGAAGACGATCTATCTTTGTTTGGCGATGCTGGGTTTAGCCTTTTTGTATATGTTATTGCTTCTTAAAAACGGCGAATATTTTTCTTTATTAGCGGCTTTTGGGGTTTGTATTTTGATCTTTGCGTACATGTTACGTTATGGTTTTTATTGGTTTCAATTAGATAAGGGTAAGCTTGGTTATGGTGCCAAAGCGTATTTTAGTTTTTTATATCAGCTATTAAAGCATTTTCTTAAGGGAGCGAAAAAATGAGTCTTGTAAATTTTGATCCACTATTTTTAGACACGCAGCTCCTAGATCCAAACTCCGAGCGCTCTGTTGGGGTGCTTAAGGAGCTTTTTGGCCAGCCAATTGTAAACTTAGTTGATAAATTATCCTGGGGTCATTGTGGCACTTCTACTGCTGGGGATGCCATGTGTAGCAACAATACCCTTTTAACTATGTTTATAGGGCATTACAATGCTATCTTAATTTTCAGCTTTTTAGTTATTTATTCTATTGTTCTTGTAATGGCAGCGTTTAACACGGCACATGATGGTAAAATTATGGGCCAAAGAGAAAATGGTCTTTGGACGCCGCTAAAAGTTATTTCTGGGCCCATGCTTGCAATGCCGATTCATAAAGGCTTTTGTGCAGTGCAGTTTTTGATCCTATATGCGGTACTTGTTGGGGTTCAAATGGGTACCTATGTCTGGCGTGAAAGCATTGCTGATGTCCAATTGGGCTATACTCCAACGGTTCCATCAGAATTCACCAATAAAATTTATCAAGCGACTGGTCAAGCATTTTTATACTCCTCTGTAGATTATCTTTTGCACTCGAAACAAGGCGGCGGTGATCCTTCTGAAAACTTACCGTCTAAGTTTCCTTTTATTCCTTTTTCCGGTCATGTAACTGGGGCTGGAGGTGAAACGCCTATTACTATGTTGCCAGAGGACCAACTTCGAGGAAGTGATAACTTCTTAAACACATGTAACCCTTTACATAGTGATAATAATATATCAGTATTGCACTGTCGCATATTACTTGGCGCAATGCTTAAACAAGATGGTTTAGTAAAATCATTCGCTCCAAGTGATACCAGGTATTCAAGCGCTTCTGCGATATTTGATAAATATGACTCCAGTGGAAAGATACCAGAATGGAATGGTGGCGGTAATCAGTTTTATTACACCATGGGCTTGAGCAATCATACTAGTGATAGGGATTTTAAATGGGTTCCAGGCCAGTTTGAACGATATTTTTGGAATAACACTAAACCCAATGAGTTATCACTTATTGATGCAGTAAGTAACAAGGGCAAAGTTTATAACTGGGTATTCAACGGCAAAGATCTTACAAATTGTTTTACTGCAGATGGAATATGTTCCCTAGAGCCGGTAACCCAAGAAATATTAACAGATTTGATTCAAGAAAATCAAAAGAACCCACCAACTTGGAGGGATGGATATTGTGCCCCAATAGCAGGTCAAGAAGATGCACATGAGCCAGGTTCTAGCGATAGTGTTCAAGTTAATAGAGCAATTGGTCAAATGTGTATAGATGGAACGGGCCCAAACCCGCAACTAGGCTGTTATGCAGAGTCTGCAGATGCAAGCGATCCATTCAAGATTAAAATTCCTAAAAACAATTGGCCTAATGATCCTTCAGTTGATGTTGCTTACCATGGCAATGAAGACGTTCCTCCTGATGAAACATCTTGTACAAGTTACTTACAAGACAATCCCAAAAAACCAGTGCACGACCAAGCTAATAAATATAACTACTGTAGTTGTGCATTTCCAACTTTAGAAGGGGCAGACTCTAGTCTTTGTAGCCAAAGAAGGTGTGTAAACTATACCTCTAGTTGGTGGTATGGAGGAGAAGTATTTTTATCCTTAAACAAGCTTATGAGCATTAATTCAGCAAGGCTTGGTAATCAAATCAACAAATTTAACTTTGAGAATCCTAATGCATTTTTCAGCACCGGAGGGGATTTGAAATCTACTCTTAAGATAACAGTCGCTTCTTCTGCTGGGGCTGGCAAACCCTCTAAAACGACAGATATTCCCCTTAGTCTTTCTGCTTCTACTGATGAGAATCCAATATCTCTTGCAGAATATCAACCTGGATTCCTAAAAGATAAAGATATTGATAAGTCAAGGTCTTTAAGTCAAATTTATCTTCAAAGCAAAAATGAAGACGGTTCTTGGGTTCCACTTGAGCCCAGTACTTTGCCCAAAGGGACAACTATTGCAATTGATTTAGACAAAGGTCAGAATCTTGAGTATGAGAATGTACTTGGACCGTGTGCTAAAGAAAATATCCCACAGGGTAGTAACGGAACATGCTTTGAAGTTACAAGGTCAACTAATGGTTCCAAAATGACTGCACATCCTCAAATGGCAAGTTTAATGGTTAATAGAGCTATTGGGCTAGATAAAATCAATTGGCAAAATATTATTGATGGTTATTACATTGACCCTCCACCGGCCAGTGATTCAGATACCGCCTGGTACGAAGATAAAACAGACTATACAATTAATACTGGCGACAATGCAAAAGACCAACCCTTTCTTCATCAAGATGCAAATTCTAAGTTGATTATTACGAGAACTAGTAATTTGCAAAACTCTAAAAAGCATACTCCTTACAAGTATAGGATTTATAGAGATCTCATTAATTTGCCAAGTCAGTATCAGTCTCCTTTCAAACTATTATTTTTTATAGAAAAGGCTACAAACTACTTCAATGACGACGCTTCTAAAGACTTAACAGATGATCCTTATATTTGTACACAAGATATGGTAGATAACCCCGATGCGTATCAAACACAAGAGGGTTACCCAGCTTGTACTTCTGAAACTGTTGGTCGAACCCAGTTTGGATTTTATATTACCAATATGCTTAATGTGTTAAAAGCCAACCATTTGATTGTTAATTTTGATCAGCCCGGGGGGGTAATGGGTGATAGTCAAACACTTAATGATATGGGGCAGCAGCAGAAACTACCGACTAAGGCCTTATTAGATAAAATTTTTAATGGAATTTATGGCAGCGATGGTGGCTATGGTTATAATCCTAATACTGAAAGTACCAGTATAGAAAATATTATGGATAAAATTTATAAACTTGGCTTTGTAGATAATTCAACAAATAACTTTGTTCAAACCCAGTTTGATATGATGACTCAGGCGCAACAATTGGGTCTGAGTATGATTGATACGGTTGTTGGTTCTTTAAGTCATATTTTTGATTATTACAATCAGCGTGTTGAAAAGTTTGAAAGTAATGTTGAGCTCTTTGGTGGTATTGGTATGGGCGTTTCTGGAATTGCCTCATTACTTGCCCCAACGCAGGCTATTAGCGGTTTCATTGGTGGTGCGACAAGCACGGCTTTGCAGGTTTATACCTTGAGTGAAATGGTCAATTTATCTCAGCAATTGATGTATCTACCAGTTATTATTATGGTGTTTACTGCGTTGTTTACCGCAGGGGTGAGTTTTGCATTACTGTTACCATTAATTCCCTATGTACTTTTTTGGGCAGGGCAAATTGCTTGGTTACTGAGCGTTATTGAAGCGGTTATTGCAGGTCCGATTCTGGCTTTAGGTATTACTAATCCTGGTGGTCATCAGGCAATTGGTCATATTGTTCCT
>CACEWE010000057.1 GCA_902563055.1 uncultured Gammaproteobacteria bacterium
TCTATTATTATTTTTTTCAAAATATGCTCTTTGTTCATGAGCGGATTTTTCCAATAAAAATTTCTCAGCCCTGATGTCAGATGCAATATCCCTAATGAATAAAAACTCTGTTATTGTCCCCTTCTTCAATGGACATTGTATAGAACCAGATTCCTCTTGCCTATCGATATAAGACTTAAGTGTATGAATACTTGAGAGATATTGATAACTATTATTTCTATCTTCATCATTAAAAGTTTTGTATATAATACCTTCAGCTAATGAAACATATTCAAGACTAATACAACATTTCTCCGGCGTTACCACAGGCTCATACGACTCTGTTAACCATTGAAATAGCGCATTTTCACTTATTTTTTGACCCACACCCCATATATGCATATCAAAATATTTTTTTAATATATCGATATGCCAACTACATAAAAGAAAGCAGATAGCAGCACATAAATCTTGGCTCAGCGTATCGGTAGCTTGTGATGGTAAATTTTTGTTTAAAAGATCTAACAATGGCAATATACGGCTCTTTTTACTATTATCAATTTCTTTTGCTCTGAGGTAATCAAATAATATTCCTATATTTAGATCATAGTTTATCATTTTACACCCAAATATTACAACAATCGAATATATACATAATAACATCTTATTTTAAATTTTAATTATATTATTAGCAATATAAATATCACCCGTTACTCTAGGCACTGCGCTTTCAAAAAAGTAAACACTTAAAGTAATACCTTTTTCACCACTTGAAGCCACTGCTTATAGTAGTAAGAACCATCGATATCTGCTTTATAACAAGCCTGAATTTTTTGGATCTGACGCAAGGCAGATACATCAGAAAATAAACCACAACTTAAACCAGCCATTGATGCCGCACCTAAAATGGTGCTTTCTATCATCATGGGAACCTGCACTTTTAATTGACATACTTGCGCTAAAAAATGACCAAAAAATGCATTTTGGCTCATGCCCCCATCAATACAAATACGCTCAGGCCATGTGCCGCCATCTTTTCTCATCGCCTCTAAAAGATCGCGCGTACTATATACAATGCCCTCAAGACCCGCTCTTAATATATGGTCACTACTGGTATTGCGCCCTATGCCATAGATCATACCCTTGGCCTCAGGATGCCAATACGGCGCACCTAGCCCGGTTAAGGCTGGCACAAAATACACCCCACCATTATCCTTAAGCGCTGCCACCTGATCTGAGAGCGATGCCATATCAGTACCAATATGCAGCTGATCTTGCAACCATTGAACGACAGTACCAGCATTTAATAAGCTACCCTCTATCGCAAAAGTGGTTTGTCCCTGGAGTCGATATAATATGGTGCTCAGCAAACGATGCTGTGAGTGCTGTATCTGCTGGCCGGTATTTTGCATTAAAAAAGCCCCCGAACCATAAGTAACTTTAATATCACCAGGCTCCGTACAACACTGACCCAAGCTTGCCGCCTGCTGGTCGCCCATCGCAGTATAGATATAAAAACCAAAGTCTTTTGCCAATACCTTCATACCATCATTAGCACAAACGCGAGGCAACATAGAGATTGGAATATCAAAAAGCTCTAAAAGATCTATATCCCAACATTCTTTTTCTATATTAAATAACAAGGTCCGCGATGCGTTTGTAATATCACAAACATGGTCTTTAAATCCACTTAAATGATATAAAATAAAACTATCAATCGTGCCACAGAGTAAATCACCCTGCTGCGCCTTTTTCAGTGCACCAGGAACTTTGCGCAATATCCAGCGAATTTTTGTGGCCGAAAAGTACGGATCAAGTAATAAACCCGTTTTTTGTTGAATCATTTCCTCAAGACCTTCATCCTTTAAATGCTGACAGTCACTTCCTGTGCGCCTATCTTGCCATACTATAGCCGGATGAATGGCCTCGCCCGTTTTCTTATCCCACACCACGATGGTTTCACGCTGATTGGCTATGCCCACACCCAAAATATCTTTAGGCTTAAGACCTGCATTGCTTAAAGCCTCCTCTATAAGAAAACGAACATCACTGATAATCTCTCGTGGATTTTGCTCCACATAATCGTTTTGTGGATAGAGGCAGTTTAAAGGTTTAGAGGACAATTGTTTGATTTGTAAATTGTGATCAAAGATAGCAACTCTTGAGCTACTGGTTCCTTGATCGATGGCCATTAAGTAAGACATTTTTTTTGAATTAAGCACCAAGATACACTATCATGAATCAATATAAGAACATGTCAAGCAGTAAATGGCAGCAAAAGATAACATTTATGACCTTTGTATCATCGGCGGCGGCATCCACGGCGCTGGCATAGCACGAGATGCAACACTGCGTGGCTTAAAAGTTGTCCTTCTCGAACAAAACGGTCTAGCCAGTGGCACCTCTTCTTGGAGTAGCAAACTGATTCATGGTGGACTGCGCTACTTAGAAACCTACCATTTTAGATTGGTGCGTAATGCTCTTAAGGAACGTGAAACTTTACACCAAATCGCACCGCACTTAAATCGCCCATTAGGAACTATCCTCCCCTTAGGCCTTAAAACCAGACCAAAATGGCTGGTGCGCCTGGGCTTGTTTCTCTATGACCACTTATACCATTCACGGGCCTTCGCAAAAACAAGAACACTAAACCCAAATAAAGATGCACTTGGCATGCTCAAAGAAACCTATCAGCAGGGTTTTTTATACCAGGATGGTCAAAGTGATGATGTACGCCTGGTGATGGCTAACATTAAAGATGCAGCAAACAATGGCGCGCTTATCGCGCCTTACACCAAAGTAACACATATTGCACCAAATAGTGAAAAAAAATACTGGAAAATACAAACCATCAAGACCCATTGTGACGACGCTCAAGAGCAGCACTTTTATGCTAAAGCTATTGTTAATGCTGCAGGGCCTTGGGCAGATAAAATTATTACACAACAAGCCCAAAGCACTTCCCCTGAATCCTTACGCATGATTCAAGGAAGCCATATAGTGGTGAAAAAACGCTTTGAGAGTCCCCATGGTTTTATTTTACAAAACCAAGATCAACGCATTATTTTTGTGCTGCCTTTTAAGCAAGATTTTACCCTCATTGGCACCACCGATGTCCCCTTTGAGCAAGCGCCTGAAAAAGCACACATCTCCCACGCTGAAAAAGCCTATTTATTGGCAAGCTACAACTTATATTTCAAAGATGCACTTAATCATGAAGACATTATATGGGATTATTCAGGTGTAAGGGCAATTTGTGATAGTGGCGATAAAAAAGCCTCTAAAGCCAATCGCGAGCATCACATCACAACACTTGAAAAAGACCAACTTAAAATGATATCGATTTTAGGCGGCAAACTTACCAGCTATCGCCTCGTTTCAAAACAAGCACTGGATCAACTTCAAAGCGTCTTCCCTAATATGCGCCAATGCCAAACCGATAAACGACCACTGGCAGGTGGTGCGTTTGAAGATTTTCAGCACACACTAAATAAGCTTGAGAAACAATTTAACTTTATGCCACAAGCCATGGTGCACAGACTCTTTTTAGATTATGGAATGGATATCCAAAACATATTCAAAGGATGCCAAAGCATAGATCAGCTTGGAAAACACTTTGGCGGCAATTTGTATCAAAAAGAAGTGGATTATCTCATCCAACAAGAATGGGCCGCTAATGATTATGAAGTTTTATATAATCGCACCAAACAAGGCCTCTACTTTTCAAAAGAACAAACGCAAAAACTAAAAGACTATATAGAAAGTCACAAAAGCTAATCAAAAAGAAAACTAAACTTGCTATTTTAACCAAATAGCTTTAGCATAGGGCGTTTTTTTACAGATGAGGATGCAATATGCAATTATGTGGATTTAGCGTTGGCTTAAAACAACCGTTTTTTTTAATCGCCGGCCCCTGTGTTATAGAATCTAAACAACTTGCCCTTGATACGGCAGGCACCTTAAAAGAAATTTGCCAAAAACTAAACATCCCTTTTATCTACAAGTCCTCTTTTGATAAAGCCAATCGCTCTAGCGTTGATAGCTTTCGCGGTCCTGGCATAGATGAAGGCTTAAAGATTCTAGCTGAAGTTAAAAAACACATTCAAGTTCCCGTCTTAACCGATGTACACGAAGACACCCCGCTTGAAACGGTAGCCTCAGTGGTGGATGTACTTCAAACCCCTGCATTTTTATGTCGCCAAACCAATTTTATACAAAAGGTAGCCAAATGCGGCCTGCCGGTAAATATTAAAAAAGGCCAATTTTTAGCCCCATCTGATATGCAACACGTAGTAAAAAAAGCTAAAGCCGTAGGCAATGAAAATATTATGGTCTGCGAGCGTGGCGCCAGTTTTGGTTATAATAATCTGGTTTCTGATATGCGCTCTTTGGCTATTATGCGCCAGACTCAGTGCCCAGTCGTATTTGACGCAACCCATTCTGTGCAACTTCCTGGCGGTCAAGGCACCTCCTCTGGCGGCCAAAGAGAGTTTGTTTCAGTTTTAGCACGTGCTGCCACTGCTGTTGGTGTTGCAGGTCTGTTTATGGAAACCCACCCGAATCCTGCAAAAGCCCTTTCTGACGGCCCTAATGCTTGGCCACTTGGCGAGATTGAGGCCTTACTTGCAACACTACAAGAACTCGATACAATAGCAAAACGTATCAACTTTGATGAAATCGCATAGGAGCAAAAAATGAGCGCTAAAATTCAACATATATCCGGTAGAGAAATTCTAGATTCGCGCGGCAATCCCACGGTTGAGGCACAAATTATTCTAGATAATGGTATTAAAGCCTATGCAAGTGTTCCATCTGGAGCCTCTACTGGCTCAAGGGAAGCACTAGAAATGCGCGATAAGGACCCGCACCGTTATAATGGTAAAGGTGTACTGAGAGCCATTCGCCATATCAATACTGAAATATTCGAAGGACTACTTGGCAAACCGGTTGAGGACCAAGCGGCCCTTGATCATATCATGTTACAACTTGATGGCACCGATAATAAATCTCATCTTGGCGCTAATGCGATACTTGGTGTTTCATTAGCCGCAGCTAAAGCACATGCCTACCAGCAAAATCTTGAGTTATTTCAATCTATAGCCCCTCGTGATGACTATACCCTTCCGGTTCCCATGATGAATATTATCAATGGCGGTGAACATGCTGATAATAACGTGGATATTCAAGAATTTATGATTATTCCTCACGGCGCACCAAGCTTCAGTGAAGCACTGCGCTATGGTACAGAAGTTTTTCATGCCCTAAAAGCTGTGCTTAGCAAAAAAGGCTACGCAACTTCTGTTGGCGATGAAGGTGGCTTTGCACCGAATCTTGATTCAAACCAAGCAGCCTTAGATATGATTATTAGTGCTATAGAAAAAGCGGGGTATCGTCCTGGCGAA
>CACEWE010000058.1 GCA_902563055.1 uncultured Gammaproteobacteria bacterium
GGCTAAATGCTTATTAAAATAATCTAATGATAATAGGATCTGAAATTCGGGTATATAACGCAGGTGCACTAATTCTCGATCTTCAAGGTCTTGGGCATTAATAGAGTGTCCAATCGGATATTCGCCAAAAGGGCCAAGTTGAGTAGAATTGCTATCTGGTTTTTGTGTCACATAACCTTGTTTTGTATCTATAAAAAACGCTTTCCAAGTTGAAGAGTTTTTATTTACAGAAAATATATTTCTTTTAATGGTCAAAGGTGTGAACTCTCCACGTGGTTCTCCTCTGTTGTTACTATAAGGGGATATCAAAAATAGGCATTCTATATTTTCACCTTGATAATAGGGCTTTAATTTGAATAATGCCTTCCCCCCAGAAGGAGGGGCTGGTGTATCAATATATTGGCTATAAGCATTTTCAAGTGCTACTTGTATTTTGAAGCCTTCAATTACTTTTTGAATTTCGCTGCCATGCTCTGATGCTAATGGCTCAGGGATAGAATCTGATGAAAAAATATCTTCAGTAAAGTAAAATAGTGCTTGAAGGCTTTTGTTTCTTATATACATATGAAGGTTGCTTTTATCTTCAGAGTATTGTTTCTCATACATCCTTTCCAATACTGGATAAATTGCCGTGAAAGTTTTAAGTAGCGCCTGAAGGTAATCTATATGCTTTTCAAAAAAATAGTCGTTCCATTCGCTATTTTGGTATAAACTTATTATTTGTTGGAGTCGCTTGTCAAATCTTGGTTCATGATTGGCTAAATATGGTGTATGCAAGCTTCCGCGTGCAAGTGGCATAACAATCATTGTCATTAAATTGTGGAAATTGGGTTTTTGATACTTACTTTCTAATATTTTTTCAAGATGCCCAGTGATTGAAAATATACTTAATTTTACTAAATACATTCTTGGTAATGCGATGTTTTTGCTAGTTAGACTTTGCATGCAGGTGAAGTAGATTCTTTGCAGTTCATTTATATTGTCCAAGAATATTTTGATGTCTTTATCTGTTTTTATTGCGCTGTAATATTCATGAAGGGGGCTTGAGATGTCTTCAGGAAGAGGTAAGTTTACAAGGAAAAAATGTTCTAGTTGATCACGTAGTGTCTGAAATTGTCCTTGTTGATGTAATTTCTGGCATTGGGCTATAAGCGCTTGCGTGTCTTCAATAAAGTTTTCTTTTCCCCGAACCAAAATAGCGGTGGTGCTATCTTCTATGCTTTTCTCTTTTGGAGAAGAATTCAAGCTATTAATGCAAAAACATGCTTTAAAAGCAAGCTTTTTGGGGGGAGGGCTTAGGTCATATGCTGTTTTTATTTTTTCATCAGTGTGACTTTTAATAGTTTGTATTTTATGTCGTACGTCACCAAGAATATGCTTTGCAGATTCTTGTTCTTCAGCAGTAAACAAAAGTGCTGTTTTATCTGCTTCTTCTGACAGTAAATAAAGCCTACGAAGATGCAAAATGGCTTTATGTATTTGTCCATGGTATTTGGTATCTTGTATGTTGCCGTTTTTTTCGATAATTTTTATATATTCGATTAGGGAATGCATTTTAAAGGCAGTGATAAAGCGACGATAGTCATCAATATTGTGACCGAAGCTGAGTTTTACCATTTGGTGTAATACACGTTGCGCACAAGTTCCAGATTGCTGTCCAGCCGTATACATATAGGAGGGCTGTTCTTCATCTAGTACTACCTTAGCGTCCATGCATTTCAGGTCGTCTTTAACCTTCTCATATAAATCTGTAGAGGCGATTTTTTCTCTTTTATTAAAATTGGGCAATTGTAAGAAAATGAGTTCTTGAAATAGGAAAATTAGACTTGTTTGGAAGGTCTTTGCTTTAGATATTTTGTATCGAAGGATGGGATTGTAGAGTGGTTTGTCGGCGTGTTCTTTTTTTGGATGCTTCTCTATGCCGTCCCCGGTATTAATAATTTCAAAGATTAATGCGCCTTCTTTATCTACTTTAAACTTGTAAATGATTGCATGGCCACCAGTTTTACTAAGCCAGCCACCTGGAAATAGTAGGTAATCAGTCTCATTTAAACTTATTATATCGGCATACAATCTAGAACAGAATGCAAATAACGCGTCAAGTTTACAAGGCTTAATTGGCTCATCAAGCGCAATAGATGTATTGAGCGCATGTATGTCGTTTGCATATTTAGTCAGTTTAGTAAAAGTATCCACTAATTTTCTAAGCTCATCATGAATAGAGTCTGGCGTTAGGCTTTCAATATATTTATTTAGGTAGCTACAAGTTTCTTTATATGAATAACCTTCTAGAACGGTACCTTTTAACCATGGGTCATTTAAGATATGACCGATGAGTTTTTCATCAATTTCTATTGTATGCATGCTTTTTTGGCCTTGTGATAGTATTTTTTTTGTAAAAAATGATGGTTTTTTGGTCTGTTGGGGTTTTTTAATGTGGTTTTATTTTTATAATTTTTATTATTACTGTCAAGTTTATTTGTCAGATATGTTTGATTTGCGTCAAATATTATTAATTTTTATACTGCTGCTACTCCATTAGTAGCTGGATAATGTCTTGTGCTTCTGGGCGTATGCCAGAGTTTTGGGGGGTGATGCAGTGGTCTTTGCCCATTTCAAAAAATAAAGCTCTCGGTGATTTTTTTCATTGGATACATACGAATATGGTTTGGCTGTTTATGGCGATTGTGGCAGTGCATATAATGGTGGCACTATGGCATCACTATTACTATAAAGATACGACCTTGGCGCGGATGTTGCCAGGGCTTGAAAAAAGAAATTAACTTACTTTGTATTGCATCACAAAACAAGAAAAGTCTAAAAATCCATGCTCGTTGCCAGGGCCTATATATTTATATCTGAGCTATCAACGTTGAACTAGGGTCGTTTTTTTTGCCAGAGGTGTTAGTTGTTGGTGGCATGGGATGTTGCGTTTTTGGGGATCTTGAGGGTCTAAATAGGCATAGGCGTGCATTAGAACATGTTCTAAAAGAGAATAAAGGATGCTTACGTGCTAGTATGCCTTTTATTATTTCATCTTTTTCTGCGTATTCTTGATGATTTATTTGATGCTTGGTGCTTAGTTGTACCTGTAATGTTGTTTTTATGATGGCTTTCCTTATAGTTTGATAATCTGATGCTTTGCCTGATAAGGGCATGAATAGGTGAGTGCATGTTCGTTTGGGCTTTAATTTAAGCTGAGGATAAGAATGCGCTATTTCGTTAAGTCTAGAAAGATGATCAATTTTATTGCTAAAATCATAATTACCCCTTTCAATGTAATTGCTTATTAATATAATAGTATCTTTAATTTGTTCTTTTATTGTTGTTTTTTGCAAAGCAATAAAGAGTACATCAATAAGACCCTTATACAGGTTTGTGCAATTAGCGTAAGATCGGATTTGACGCATTACTGTTTTATTTAAGTCATTTGCTGTTAAGGTCGCATTAATATTTGCAGTGGCTATTTCGCTAAGTCTATCAATGTGCGTGTCTTTCTCTTGAGAATTATAATTACCCAATTCAATGCATGTGCTTATTAATATAATAGTATCTTTAATTTGTTCTTTTGTTGTTGTTTTTTGCAAAGCAATAAAGAGTGTATCAATAAGATCCTTATACAGGTTTGTGCAATTAGCGTAAGATCGAATTTTCCTTGTTTTTGTCCGGTCAATGCCATTATTGACTAATGCCGCCTCTATATCTGCAGTTTTTATTCCAGTTTGTAGTAATTGTAAAAAGAATGTATCATCTTGGCTTATAATGGAAGCCTTATTTTGCAATAATCGAGATAATATAATGTCATCCTTATCGCTAAGTTTTATTAATGTGGCTAACATTTTTTGATCAAGCTCGGTGTTCTTTGCCAAAAGGCGATAAAATATGATATGCATATCTTCACTTTGTGTGGGTAATTCATGCAGAATGTTCTGTAGTAGCTTATATTCATGTTGTTTGTTTTTCCACTGCGATTCCCGTAATGGTTTTAAGCTTGGAAAGTAGGTATCTAGGCTTGTGTCTTCTTGTTCAAAAAACTGTTGAAGTGAAAAGTCTAGGTTCTCTTTATTAATGCTCTTAAATAGTGGTGCAAATGTTTGAATCTTTTCTATATATAGGTTTATGTATGGCCGAGCCAGTAATGGAATATCATCATAAGTATAAGCATCTATTTGATGCAAATCCTTGTTTAACCAATTATCAGAAATGTTATAAAAAATGCTTGATAAACGTTTTGCATGGGCTATATCTTCATCCTTAAGATCCAGTTCAGGGAATGCTCTTTCCCAATCCTCATCTTCAAAGTGCGCTCTATCTACTTGAGGCGTGCTTTCAATAAACTTACATATCGTACTCACAGAGCTAATGACATTTTCTGCCTTATCAATAAGACTGGCATCTGTCTCATGACAGTTACTTAAATACTCTCTAAAAAATTGTAATTTCTGTTTAGTTTTTTTATGGAACCACATGGATTTGCTAGGGGCTTCTAAGAGTAACGATAACTCACCATTAAAATAGCGCACTTGTTCTATTATTAACTGGTACTGGCTATCGTCTTTAAAATTATCTGGCGGATGCCCACATAAAACCGTGTGTTGGCTTGTGCTTATCCAGTAGGTGTCCTCGGTGCTATTATCTTGGATTAAGCCTTGTACATCTTTGACCTCCTGCTGAGAAAGTAGACAGCAGCTTAATGGATGATCATCACTTTTGCAAAATAACAGTGCATGCATGGGTTTTAAATATTGTCCGATATAGGTTTCTTTTTCCTGGTCCTTATAGGTCTTCCAAAAGTTTTTTGTGGCAAATATGTTTTCACTAAAGTCGGGTTTATAGCCGCTTTTGGTTTTTGAACATGTATCTTTATTTTGAGTTTTAGTGCTCTGCCCAGAGTATCCAAGGTTAAACATACTTCCACTTCCATTAATATCAAGTGTATACATACTCCCACTAAAGCGAGGTTTATAGCCTTTTTGGGTTATTGAACATATATCTAAAAGTGTGGCAGTAGCTAATTCTTCGCATGTTTTTGGCTGAAGATTTTTCCATGGCGTATAAATACATAGAGATCCTGGGGAATTAAACATTTCATTATGCGTTTCTTTATGGGTTTCAATCTCAATCTCAACTTCAACCTCAACCTCAACCTCTCTCACCACTTCGCGTCCGCCTGTCGTGCGTGCAGGTGCAAATTGGCGTTTTGCACAAACCCCTGGCTGGGTTGCTCTTGTGATGGTATTTTGTAGTTGCGCCTCTATGCTTTCCTCTTGAGCCACAATATTGGTGGTAAATGCACTTTTGATTTGGTCACTTGCCAAGCGCATCAAATGACGCCAGTGTG
>CACEWE010000059.1 GCA_902563055.1 uncultured Gammaproteobacteria bacterium
TGAAAGTTCTTTTTATTTTATTCCGCAGATTTCAGCCACGTTTAACACCAAACTTTACAATAGTGAAACCTTTTGGAAAAGTCACTTTAACAGTTACCTCAATACGGAAGTATCTCCAAAATTATCGTTTTTGTCCAAGCAACATTTTTATAATATTGAAAATAACCAGCGTATATCCTTACCGCTAAGCGAAAATACACGTGCTTTATTTTCTTTTGGTGGTGGTGCTTTAATCTATTCTGACCTTTATGATTTAGCAGCGCCGCTGCGTTTTTATGCTGGCGGAATTGGTACGGTACGAGGCTATGCCTATAAATCACTTGGTCCACTAGTTGGGGGGCAATTAGCTGGAGGTAGATATTTGTTACATGGTAATTTAGACCTTGAATACCATGTTTATAATAATTGGATTATTTCAAGTTTTTACGATATTGGGAATGCTTTTAACGATATTCATAGTACAAAATGGTATGAAGGATCGGGAATCGGTGTGGGCATTCGCTCATCGGTTGCAACTTTCTTGGTGTATTTTTCAAGACCTGTTTCTCAGGATCAAAATCATAAATGGCGGATTGATCTGAGCTTGGGGGCCAACTTATGATGCACAAACATTATTTCAGATATACACTTTTTTCAATATTTCTTATTGTCGTGCTATTTGTGCTTTTTTCGCCATTATTAGTTCGGGTAGGAATAAATATTGGTAATTATTATGCAAAGAATGCAGGACTTACTATTGAGGCTAGTGGTATTTCTGGCAATATTAGAGATTTTAATATTGAAAGCTTATCCGTTAAAATGCCAGGTAAAATGGTTCAAATTCAAAAGCTTAAGGCTCACTTTCATCTTGGTGCACTATTGCATAAAAAAATTATTTTTTCCGATCTTTATGCTTTGCAATCTAAGGTGTTGTTAGTTCCAAATAAGGCAGGTGCTAAGAAAAAAATCTCCCAAAACAAGGGGCAACTAAAACCAAGCACTGAACCTGTGACGCATCCAGAGCTTGCGCGATCTTGGCCGATTCAAATCTTTTTTGACCATATCAATACCCAGCAGTTATCCCTTGGCATTCAAGGAGAAAAGTTATGGAATATTGGCCATAGAACGATCGACCTTAACCTAGGTGTCCCAAAAGCCTTATTGCAATTACAGCTTCATAAAAAATCCCTTAAAACATTAGATCTAAGTATGGACTACGATGGTAACTTCCGTCTGTGGCTAGAGCATAAAAATACGCTCTTAAATCGGCCAGTAAATATATTGGTGCAATTGCAAGGGAATACGGCGCATTATAGTGGCCAGGTACAAGCGCATTATAAATTAGGACAAAAACATATTTTTACCCTTAAATCTCCTATTATTGGCAATCGCGATGGCTTTAAGCTTGAAAAAATTTATGGCAACTTGGTTCAAGAGAAGTTTGGACAGCTCCAGGGGCATTTTAATGTATCGTGGCAAGATACACTAACATGGGACTTTGCTCTTGAGGGTGGGCTTAAACATTTAGATACCCTAGTGTATCGATTTCCAGCTATTTTGAATATCAATTGGCACAGTAGTGGAAATCAGCAAGATCGCCAAGCGATGATGAATACACAGTATAACCATATCGCAACAATGATGGAGCTTACAGGTAGCATAGAGGCGCAAAATTGGCAATATCAAATAAATCAGTGGAATATTACTATGCCAATAAAAGATTGGCACTTGCAAAAAGCCATTAAGCTTGAAACAAAAGAAAACAGCATTGGTATAAGTAATGCTTGCATGATTGGCAATAGTTCTAAGCTCTGTTTTAATTGGCATCGCAATAAAAAAGGCCAAGCTTTTAGTGTAGATATTAAAAACTTACGTTTGGATTCTATTGACCAAACATGGTTGCATTGGCGCAGCTTAGGCTTACTTAATGGTCGTATCCAATATGATGACACAAAGGATAAAACTGGTGATGCACATTTTTCATTCGACCTTGTCAGTCCCACCATTGAGTATGTTCCCAATATTAATAACGACTTTACCCGCAGCAAAATATATTTTACTTCTGTAGATGCAGATGGAAGCTTAAAAAACAATCAATGGCAAATTAATACCGCACTAGAGCAAGGGGATCAAAACACCCTTAAGGCTGCAATTAATCTTGAGAACACAAAGAACGCAAGTTCCAATATTAATGCAAGGCTGAGAGTAGACTTTAAAAACCTTCAAGGCTTTGCTCCAGTAGATTATCGTATTAAAACACTTGGTGGAGCCTTATCAGGTCAATACAATATTACGGGAACACTTGATTCTCCGCTTATTAGTGGTAAGCTAGATTTGCAAGATGGCCAGCTGGCCCTTAAAAACTTTGATTTTATAATTGATCATCTTAATGGAGCTTTATCTGCAAATGGCAGCAGCGTATTATCACTTATTGCAAAAGCTCAAAGCGTTCCCAATGGGCAGCTTGATGTAAACGGCCAGATTGATTTTGCGCATCCACTCACTGCACAACTAAAACTTAATGCTCATGATTTTCAGGTTTATGACAATTTTGATAAAAAGGTTTTAGTACATGCTCAATTGGCTGCAAATTATCAAAATCAAACCTTGGGCATAAATGGAAAATTACAAATACCCAAAGCGTTTATTAACCTTGCAGGCATACAAAATAGTGCATCACTAGGTCCTGATGTTGTATTTATTGGCCAGGAGCATAAGAAAGCGGCTAAAGGTTTACGTTATAAACTGCATATTAATGCTGATATGAAAAAACTGATGCTTAAGGGCTTAGGCTTAGATGCTCAGATTGGTGGTAAGTTAGCTTTACAAAGCGATGATTTAAGTAATTATAACGCCACTGGTAATCTCACTATTAAAAAAGGGTCATACCAGGCATATGGAAAAGGGTTCCGCTTGGATTCAGGTTTGATTTCTTATAAGAACAGCCCTATCAATAATCCAAATCTTGATATTAGTGCCAGTTATGTATTAAACGAAATTAAAGCACAAGTAGCTTTGCAGTCATTACGGGTAATGGTGCATATTTTTGGGACAGTTCTTAATCCGCAGACGGTTTTATCTTCTAATCCAAGTATGAGCAAGGAGGATATTCTCTCCTATATTTTATTTGGGCAACCACTTAATAATTTACAAGGATCTCAAGGAGCAGCCTTGTCCAGAGCGCTATTGTTATTAAGCCTTCAGGGCCATCAAAATGGTAGTTTTTTAACTTCTATTCAAAAACAATTTGGTCTTAATCAGCTTACTTTGTCTTCTTTATCAGGTCCAGGCTCAAGCACAACAAGCCAAGCTTCAACAGCTGGAGCTGGTGATGTGGGTGAGCAAGAGCGCAATGATACAGCGCTTTTTATTGGTAAAGCCTTATCTGATCGTTTATTTGTTAGTTACGGGGTGGGGCTGTTTAACCAACAGCAAACCTTTCGTTCACGCTTAGACCTTTCATCAAAATGGCAACTCATTACCTATACTGGAACCGATCAAAATGCAGTAGATATTTTATATCATATTGATCGCAAGAAGAAAAAATAATCTAAAGGAATTTTATCATGGTCAGTCCCGCATTCATCTACCTAGGGCTTTTTGTAGCGGCAACTTTTGGTGGGCTAGTTGACTCCATTGCTGGAGGAGGAGGCTTAATTTGTTTACCGGCATTAATGGCAACTGGTATTCCACCAAGCATGGCCATTGCTACCAATAAGTTACAGTCCGTTTTTGGTGCGTTTAATGCATCCTTAAACTATTACAGAAGCGGCAAGCTTGCCTTAAAGCCAATGCTTTGGGTCATTGTAATGGTTGCTATTGGCGCCTTGTTGGGTTCTTTTGTTGTGGTGCATTTGAGCCAGCAAATTTTAATGCATATTGTTCCGGTACTGTTATCACTTGTTTTGATTTACATGGTTTTTGGTTCGAATAAGACCTTGCCGCCACAATGGTTTAATCATCACCATCTTAAAGAAATTTTAGCACTTGTATTTGGGCTTCTGATGGGTTTTTATGATGGTTTTTTTGGACCTGGGACCGGATCATTTTGGGTGGCCTTGCTGATGCTGTTTTTAGGTGAGGAGTTATTGCAAGCGACGATGCAAGCTAAAGTTTATAATTTTACTAGTAATTTATTTGCGCTGGGTTATTTTTTATTTCATGCGCACATTATGTTTTATTATGGTGCGGTGATGGCATTGGGGCAAATTGCCGGATCGCAAATAGGCGCAAAAATGGTGCTAAAAAAGGGCAGTAAAATTATTCGGCCCATTTTTATAACGGCAGTGAGTATTATGATTATCGTATTGGTTTACCGTTTAGTTCAGCACTAAATCAAAGGTTTTTGTATGTCGTAGGCAATGGCTTCTAAGGACATTTGATCAAGCTGGTCTACTTTGCTTGTTCGTCCAATATAATTAACAACAATAGCATTAGCGCCATAGTTAGAGGCTAATGTGCGTGCTTTAGCGACAATTTTTTCTGCATTTTCTTTATCTGCTTGATTGGAGATTTGGCTAAAATGTAGCGTGGTACGAATGGTGCCAAGCTTTTTAGCTGAGGTTTGTGGTGGTAGATTTTGCAATATCATGATGTCTTGTGGGTTGGTATGATAATTGGGCATGATTTTGCTTGCCGGTAATAGAATGCCTTGTGCTTGAAAGGCAACTTTAGGCGCTAGTAGCTGCCAGGATCCAAACCCAATAACCATAAGGAGTATGAGGTGTAATAAATTTTGGTACGCAGCTTTTAGTAGCATTTTTATTTTTCCTTATTTTACTGTTTGCGGCTTTTTCTCTGTTTGTCTTTGGCTAAGCCATTGGTGGCTATTGGAAATTTCTTTATGCACCGTCATATCTACTCCAAGAGGGGTAATGGAAACCCAGTTTTCTTCTATGGCAGCAAAGTCTGTGTCAGCACCTTTATCGCTAATGGGACCAACATTACCAAGCCAGTAGATATCGTGGCCGCGGCCATCTTTTTTATGCATTAAAGGTTCAGAGAAATGACGGTCTCCTTGGCGGGTAATGCGCATGCCGTTTATTTCCTCTAGTGGAAGATTTGGTACATTAACATTGTAGATATAACGGCCTTTGATAGGCTGGGCAATCATATGTTTGACCAACTCTAGGGCTACTTGAGCAGCGCTG
>CACEWE010000060.1 GCA_902563055.1 uncultured Gammaproteobacteria bacterium
CAATGATGGGGCAGGGCATCAGCATATTCTGTATATTTTCTTGTCCAGTATTTGCCATAACAAAATCTTCCTGTTTTATAAGTTAAAATACTATTTACCCATGGCCCGCTCTATCAGCACGTGATCCTTGTCTTTAAGCAATGTTGGATTTTTCAAAGCCAAATACACATACGCACCAAAAACACTTTTATACATCATTGAAAACAAATACATGACTAATAAAAGCGCAACGAGTATAGCAACCCATGCTCCAGGGCTTAAAAGCGTTGAGACATGTTCAAAAAGCAAGCCCAAGTCCGCCTGTGGTGCAAAAAAGAATAACCATAGGTAACTTAAGCCCACCACTACAAAACCTACAAGCGCAAACAAAACAAGGAATATAATACCCGGCCCTAACCATATACGCCAGGTATTTTTAATCAGGGACATTGAATTTTTAATAGCCTTTATGGGGCCAACACCCTCACAAACCATAATCGGTAATACCATTAAACTAATCATGGACCAAGATACCTGCAATACGGATGCCACTATACGACGCGTACGCGAATGGGATTCTAACAAGGATAATAAAAAACCAACCAATAAACTCATCAACATCCAGCCAATAAGGCCTGGAATTCTAGCATACATATGATTTATGCCTTCAAAAATGGAAATTTTTTGACCACTAATGCGCTCTTTAGCCACGTGAATAATAGTGGCTGAAAAAAATAGATACAAAAAATGCAAAATAATAAAAAACAATAGCGGCACCGCCACTACATGGGACCAATTAGTGCCATCAACATGCTCAAGAGCAACTAAAAAACCAGGCAGCAAATACTCAAAACTCACCGCCACCCACAGGCCACTAAAAATGGCGCTCAGTAATGCCAAGATCAATAAATCTTCATTTTTTAACATAAAACGCCATACATAGACAATAGTGTTTATAAGGCGCGAAAAAGATCGAAACATAGATTAGTCGCTATTAAACTGTGTAATGAAATTATAGGGCAAGGCCGGGTAATGTCAAATATTATTAGGCAATAATTTTACACTTAAATTATTTATCAGATACACAGTCTGCGCAAACACCGTATATGGTAAGCACATGATCAGTCATCTCAAATTGATGTGATTTTGCAATATTGTGTTGACGCTTTTCAATGACATCATCAACAAACTCAACCACCTTGCCACATTTAACACAGACCAAGTGATCATGGTGTTTACCTTCGTTAAGCTCATAAACGCTATGCTCATCAGAAAAACGATGTTTGATTAAAATGCCGGCCATTTCAAACTGACCAAGTACACGATACACCGTGGCAATGCCTACTTGGACTTTTTGTTTTACTAAGCGCTGATACACTTCCTCTGCAGTTAGATGTAAATGTGGATTTTTAGAAAAAAGCTCGAGAATTTGGACTCTGGGCTGCGTGACTTTTAAGCCTTTTTGTTTTAAATCTTTTTGATCCATAGGAAAACTCTAATTGTTTCGCAGCATATAATCCGCTATCATACAGGGACTATGAACCAAGCACAAGTGATTTTGATGAAATTTTTCCGTATTTTAAGCACGCTACTACTCCTTATCTTTACCCTAAGCGCCTGCTCTTTAAAGCCCTACCACATTCCTATAGATCAAGGCCACGCCCTTAGCGCTAAAGAAATTAGCCAAATTAAACCCGGCATGAGCAAGGATCAAATTCAATACCTACTAGGCACACCAAATTTAGTTGACCCCTTTCATCCAGAAATCTGGAACTATATTCATACCAGTAAAAAAAATCACCAAGCTATGAGCAACTACCAGCTGGTGTTATTTTTTAAAGATGACAAGCTTTCTAAGATTGAAGGCAATTATGCCTCTCCAAGCGCTTTAGAATATACAAGCTTTCACGATGAAGATACTAATAAAAATCAAGATTAAGCTTTTTTGCCCTTAGCACGAAGCGCGCGAGCAGCCTTTGGGTCAATGAGCAAAGGCCGATATATTTCCACCCGATCACCATGTTGCAAAAGATGCTCGGGGGTTATTAAGTTAGAAAATATACCTATTTTAGCTTTTGATTCTTTAAATGCTGCATATTGTGCTTGAGAAAGCACCGCTTTAATGGCATCACCTGCCCTTGCACCAATGGCTAAATCACATTTTTTTACAAAAACCTGCTCTTTTTCGCTGTAGGCTACTTCTACACTTAACATGCCACCCTCACTTATAAATTTCTTTGGCACGATCGCAAAATGCATCAATCATATGATTGGTAATATCGTCAAAAAACCGCCCTAACATTATATCAAGCATTTTAGAAGTAAAGGCAAATTCAGCCTCAAAATGTACTTTGGTGGCTTGTTGCTCTAGATCTTCAAAGCGCCAGGTTCCGTGAAAGGTAGAAAACGGGCCATCCTCTAAAAGCATTTCAATGGTTTCATGGGGAGCTAAATTGTTACGAGTGGCAATGGATTGACTAAAAGGCCCTTTGACAATATGAATGCTAGCTCGCATGGTTTTATCAGTATGCTCTTTTACCTCAACACGATCACACCAGGGTATAAAATCAGGATACGATTCTACATCATTGACTAAGTCATACATTTGTTTTGGGCTGTAAGCGATAATAGCGCTGCGATGAACTCGATGCATTTTCTTTTGGCATAAAATTTGCTACAATGAGGAACATTTTAATCAGCCATGTGTAAAATAGCAAGATGAGTAAGCAAAAGTCCGCTCCAGGCACCATTGCCACCAACCGTAAGGCGCGCCACCAGTATCATATAGATGAAAACTTTGAAGCAGGCATTGTGCTTGATGGCTGGGAAATTAAAAGCATTCGAGCCCACAAGGTTCAAATTGCCGATAGCCACGTGATTATTCGCCGCGGTGAAGCTTGGCTGATTAATGCCCATATCAGTCCTTTGACCTCTGCTAGCACCCATGTGGACCCAAATCCGACCAGAAGTCGTAAATTACTTTTAAACAGAAGACAAATCAACTACTTACAAGGAAAAGTAGAGCAAAAAGGTGCTACTATTGTTGCTTTAAGCCTCTATTTCAAAAAAGCACTGATTAAAGTGGATATAGCATTAGTCAGTGGTAAAAAGCTTCATGATAAGCGCGCAGACCTTAAAGAAAAAGATTGGCAAAGGCAGCAACAACGCATCATGAAAAAAAATATCTAATGCACGGCCAAAGATCACAAAATACGCATCATGCACACGACAAGCACAACACAATAAGCTAAAAAACTGGCAAATGGCTTATAATTAAAATAAAAACTATATTTTTTCATATTAATTTATACAAATCATCAATAAGTCTTTATATTTCATAGTATTACAATAAAGTGAAAAATAGTAGCAGCATACTTTTATCTATTTTTTGTTACCTTTTAATTTGACATATGTGTGATTATGTGTTAGAATTACGATGACAATAGGAAAAAAGGTTTACTTAACCTTATTTTCATGTATAATAGGTTTGACTTTGGAGAAGAAAATGAGCGCGGAGCCAAGAGTAAATGCTGATCACATCAGCGAAATGACGCAAGAAAAGCTTGTGGAATTTGGAAATCATCTCAGGCTATATCGTGATGAACTAAACGCAGAAAAAGAGCGTTTAGACAAATATGCTCAAAAGCTTCAACAAGAGAGAAAAGAGTTAGGAGGTATTGCAACAAAATTAAAGAAACGAATTCTTTCTTTAAACGAGAAAGACAAGGAGCTTAATTTACGTTGTAAGCATGTTTTAACATCGATTCGGGAGCAGTTGTCTGCTGGCGATGGAGACTCAGAAGAACAAGTTCGGGTCTTGCGTCAATACGAAGACATACTGCGTTGGATGGTCAAAGATATCAATGACGATATCGATGAGATTATGGGTTAAGGAGAAGGTTATGGGTGTTCAAGTTGTTGATAAAATTTTCGATCTTATGGCCGTTGTTCAGACAAGCAAACAAGCTACATATGACAGCATGCTTGATAGTGTAGAGACGATATCTAAAAATAAAAATGTGGCATTGCATCCAAATAATCGAAAGGAAGGTACTTCAGGACATCTTTTCTCCTCTGCTGCTAACAATGGTGCAAATAATTCACATACTGCACCTGGACATAATGCCTAATAAATAATAGAGAAACTTTCACTTTTGGAATTTCCAAAATCTTAAATTGTATGTTTAATTAACAAATTTGCTAATGAACCGCCTATAGGACGGATTATTAACTTTTTTATTGGTAAACCACTTTACTTGCTAAAAACTAACCATACCGCAGACCTATAATATATTCAATTACTGCAAAATAACGGCACTTTATCTTAAAACCATCCTCTTGCATCCCACAGATGAATCAAAGATTTTTTCTTAACAAGCAAAGAAAACTATTTTTGAAGTATAAAATATGCCATAGGCATCAGCATGATCACATGTAAAAAAACGGCAATTAGCTTTCAAGGCTATAATTCCATAAGCACGCCATAAAGATCTTCATTAAATGCACCACTATCATCCGAATCAGAACTACCACTAGAGGATGCTTCACCATTATCCGAGTCAGAACTACTATCAGTGAGCTCTTCCAGATTTGGGTCTGGTCGTAACCGTTGATATGCTTTTCTTCGTCGCTCTTCCCACAAGGCCTTTTGCCTCGCTTGCTCAATAACGCCACCCCAAATATTGCTTGCCATACCAGGCTTACCCCCAGATCCATCACCTCGACTCACCACAAAGGAAGTATTTTTTGCTCCTAGCCCTCCAGGAGA
>CACEWE010000061.1 GCA_902563055.1 uncultured Gammaproteobacteria bacterium
TTTATACCTACATACAAGGCCCTTGGGATGGCATTGCAAAAATTGAAGCCTTTGTGGAAAATTATCAAAAAGCACATCCTAATCACTACACCCAACTAGAAAGGCTCAAGCCCGCTTCTAACACGCAAGCGAGCCCGCACCTTGCTTATCAAATTGAGATAACCGGCATAAGTAATGCCCACAATCTTTCTCATGTAAGTGTTTTCTGTAATCAGCATGAACTGACCTTACTAGGCATTCAAAGCAGCCAATATCAAAGCAGCGTAACGGGTGATAATATGCAGCAAATTAGACTGGAAATCGCCATGGACTTTGATGCCAATCTTGCTGAGTTTCGCGAGCAACTACTTTTAATGTGCGATAGCTATAATTTGGACGTGGTTATTGAACCTATGCGCTAAGCTTTTATCCTATCTTTATATAGCCCCCTTAGGCATCTTCAAAATATGTCTGTGATTTTTTTAATATCGCCTCTGATGGCTTAAGCACCTTTAGCTTAGAAAGATCTAGTTGTTTACTTTGTTTACGCGCTACACTTGTGGCTTCTTGCTCAAAGGTAATTTCTCTTTGCCCCCCAGTCATTGCTAAATAAACCTGAGCTAATAAATCACTATCAAGCAAGGCACCATGCAAATCACGGCCACTGTTATCCACTTGATAATATTTACAAAGGGCATCCAAGGAATGTCGAGAACGCGGCAACTTTTCTCGCGCTAAGGCTAAGGTGTCTAACACCTGACAATGATCTTCCATCTTGCCATAGGGATTGTTTTTGAGTAATTGTAACTCATGGTTTAAAAAGCCTATATCAAATTTGGCATTATGGATGATCAAGGTTGCGCCTTTGACAAATTCCATAAAAGCAGCCACTTGATCGGCAAATTTTGGTTTACCTTTTAAAAACTCCAGCGTTATGCCATGGACTTTAGATGCACCTGGATCAATGTCGCGCTCTGGATGGATATACTGGTGATACTTGGCATCGGTAACGGTTCTTTCAAGAATTTCTATCGCTCCAATTTCAATAATACGGTGACCAGACTTTGGACTTAAACCGGTAGTCTCGGTATCTAATACTACATAACGCATCTTTACTCCTTGGCCATCATCGCATCAATAGCTGCATTGGCTAATTGATCGGCTATTTCATTTTCACGGTGACCGCTATGGCCTTTAACCCAACACCATTCTAATTCGTGCGCCTTGGTTAATGCTAAAAGTTGCTGCCATAAATCAGCATTTTTTACCGGCTGCTTACTAGCAGTTTTCCAACCATTTTTTATCCAGCCATGAATCCACTTACTGATACCATCTTTGACATAGTTAGAGTCTGTGGTAAGGATAATACTGCTGGGTTTTTTAATCGCCTCTAAGGCTTTGATTGCAGCCGTTAACTCCATCCGATTATTGGTAGTGTCTTTTTCTGCACCCATAAGAGATTTTTCTTTACCCTGATAACGCAGCAAAGCACCCCAACCACCTGGACCTGGATTTCCGCGACAAGCGCCATCTGTGAATATTTCAATTTTTGCCATCGCATTTTCTCCGTTCATAACTCGTACTAGCTTCTGGGATTGTTCTACTTTTTTGCCATTTAGGCTTAATGGGATCTAGTGGATGCACCTGCTTACACGCTGCAATACTATACCCTAAAAATCGCCACGGCATCAAGCGAAATGAAGCATTTGCCAACTTCTGCCACCACTTAGAATGTGCTTTGTAGGCATGAGCACCATAGCGCCGCGTAAGCTTAGGCTCAAAACCTGCCTGTCTAAGTTTCTTTGTTATGGTTTCTATAGATTGAATCTGGCCCTTTTTATGCCCAAAGCAATTAGATTGCTGATGCCATAAACGCCGCGCCATACGATGCCAGGGATTAATGCCAGTTATAATCAAGTGACCATCATGACGAAGTATCATTTTTGCCTCTTCTAAAAGTACATCCATATTTTGAACATGATCTGCAAGATGATGCATCATCAAAACATCCACACTTTCTGGTGCAAATGGCAGTTGATCGTAAGCTGCATATGCATCTGCCTCGCCCTGCCCCTGAGATTCTTGCACATAAAAATGTCTTTGAGTTGGAATGCTTTCAGGACTACTTAATGCTTGACCAATAATCACCGTTGCAAAACCAAAACAATGGCGCATAATCTCCGTAAGCGCCGCTTGTTCTTGATGATAAAACCAGTCTAATCGGTAGCGAGCCATAGCGTCATATTTTAATAATTTCTTCTAGATTAGCCCATCTGGCAGCATTTGCCTAGCTTAATATTGCTAGCTTAATATTGAAAACACCACCAACAATAAGCCGTTATGTTTTTTCTGAGACCGGTGGAATTGGTGCAAAATAACCAAGCACTATCAACAATCCACCTACACCAAGAAACGCAATAATACGACCGATTGTTGCTGTATTTGATAAATCAATAAACAGTAACTTCAAAACAACCACCGTCATAAATCCTGCACCAATATACCATAGCCATCTTTTTTTTCGCACAACGGAAAAAATAACAATGATTGATGCGATAATCGCCCAAAATACAGAATAGATCGTTTGCAATAATACCGAATGCATGATCGAATAATAACTATAGGGCACTCGAAGCCAGTGATGGGCGGTTCTTGCAATGACACTATTTACCCAAATAAACAATACAGACAAATACGCAAATACCGCCATAAAGAAAGCTTTTTTATGCGCACTTTTCAGAAGCCTCTCTTGGTTTTTATGAACACAAAAAATATTCACCGCAAATGCGAACAAGACAGTCATGTCTAACAAATTAATTATTGGATATTTAGTAACTGACCCCGGCAAGGATAAAGCATAAAAACTCATATAAAGCATCCATGTTAAAATGATGCCACATAGTGCAATTAATGCGTGTTTTTGATAAAGAAGTTGGTAAGTTTGAAAGGGCCATTTTATCTTTGGCGATAATAAAAGTATGGATAAGATAAAGAGTGAAGGCACTAAACCTATTACAAGCATTGTAATATAACTTGTCCACCAGAAAAAAACAGCTTTTCCGATCAACAAGCCAATAAGCGAAACCATCGCAAAACAATGTCCTAAGGATCGGCCATCGTAAGTTAACAAATCATGATAACAATCCTTTTCCGCTTGATATAATGACCAATAACCACAAGCCAAACTTAAAAACCATATAGGTAGTGCAGAATTAGAATGCATAAGATGAAAAGCTTGAATGGCAGCACCTAAAACAATCGCTATAAAAATTATATAATGCCGAATAAGCAGTGCATTTCTATAACGAGATACACGCTCTAGCAATACCAGTAATACAAACGAGACAACTCCAAATAGTAAAGTCATTGCCAATAAATAGCGATCAGCAACAGATACGGAAAGCTCAAAGATCACAGAGAACAGCCACCATGTCCCGCCCCAGTACAAACTAAAAAAACCCAGCTGCTCAACACTTTCTGCTTTGATTTTGTCTTTAGCTCGCCACACTAAACAAAAAGATATTAATCCTGAAAATGCCACCACCAGCGCATTGATAAAAGTTGCATTCATGGCAGGAAGCACACGTGAAGAAGATAGCGCCATATTTCCTTCAGACATTAATATAAAACCCGCCACCAATTGTAATAAGGCACCAGAAAAAATCTCCAATTTTCTTTTTTGATACAGCCCAAGCGCGATCAACCCAGCACCTTCAATAGCCCATATCCCCGAAACTAGATGAACATTAAACAAGAATGGTATAGCGATCGTTGCCAATATCAATGATATAACGCCAAAAATATATGCAAGCGCCTTAATACTTGGTTTATAGAAAAAAATTAAGGCGCTAGCAATCCCATAAAATAGCGCCATCCCCAGAGCCATTAAACCCAGAACATGACCACCCAAACCACTTAGAATGCGCTCTTGATTAATCAAGAACACAACCGGCAATCCAAATACTAACGGGGTGGTAATATAGTGATTTATTTTTTTTGCTTGCAGTGTCGCATATGAAATGGATGTTACAAAATATTCTACAAAAAAAGCTCCTAAATAAAGCTCTGCAGCAAGAATGCTTAGTTTATGCGGATGATACACATTGAACAAGGTAACGGCTAAAAAGGTAATAAAAAACGCTATCGCATTTAAAATCGGCCATGATTCATACCATCCTAAAATTAAAATAGAAAGGTTCACCAAAACATAATACAGGGCCCACAAGTTAATATATTGAGACGCAATGTCAAATTGAATTAAATTAAGCTGAACCAAAACAGGCGCTAATAATCCCCCAATAACTCCAAAAATAGCCAAAGCTTGTGCTTTTTCGACAAGCGCCAATACACAAAGTACAACGTTTATTGCCACCAACAAGCCAAAGCTTGTTAATAAATCAATATATTGATATTTATAAAAGGCGAAAAAAATTGCCAAATAAAGCAATCCAACACCACATCCACGCAGCGATAAAGAAAAAGATTTGTTTTTTCTACCTAAAAATCGCCCCAATATAATCAAGCCAATACCAAGAGCCGTCACCACAATTAATCGAGCGATTGGCGGGAAAAATCCAGATTGTGCGGCATAAGCTAATAAAAAAGCAATCCCA
>CACEWE010000062.1 GCA_902563055.1 uncultured Gammaproteobacteria bacterium
TCTTTAGCATGCTTACTTGTCATTAGGATTATTATTTGGTTTTACTTGAATGCATTTTAGTATTGCAAGGGAAACGCCAAGTAGCGATGATCTTTGTGCGTCTTTCTATGTGAATGCTGGCCATTGCTAAGTATTTAATATACTAAAGCCCTTACAAGCTCAGGGCTTTTTTGCCTAAAATTTATCTTTAGTAAGTTTACTTGTGATTAGCATTAATATTTGACTTTATCTTACTGTATTTTAGTATCACAAGTGAAACAACAGTTAGCGATGATATTGTGCGTCTTTTACTTCTAGATATGGCTAGATATTTAGTTTTTTAAAGCCCTGATTTTTTTCAGGGCTTTGTTATAACGTAGATTTATCTTTATTTTAGAATATATAAGATGTTGAAATAGAACCTTCACTGAAATAGTGATTTGTTTCTTGCCTATTATATTTTTTTTCAAACGTGTATGGGCTAATCTTCATGCTCATTTGTAGTTTTTTTGTTGGCTTCCAACTTAGTCCTATAAAAGTCCCATATTCATAGGGATCTACTTTTTTATCTGTATTTTTTTCTTCACTAATATTGTGTGCTCCAATTAGTCCATAATCAAAATAAGTGTTTTTATCTAATTTATATCTGGCTCCTATATGCATATGTGCCGAGAAACTAGCTCTTTTTTTGCCTGAATTAGTTGTTACATCTTCCCTATTTAATCCAATGTCCACAAGAAACTGTTCCGTACTATATCCAGCGATAATTGCAGTTTCTTCGCCAAGATGATTTGAAATTCTCATCCCAATGCTATAATTTCCATTGTTACTTGTGGTGTCCTTATTTGCAAAGATTGCAGCTGGTGATAATGCAATCACAGTGCTTACTATACAGATTTTAATATTAGTTCTCATAATTTCTCCTTATGGTTTTGAAAATCCTAAGGATTCTAGATTGTTTTTTTTTTTGCAAGGTCTTGTATTTAATTAAATCGATACAGACATATAGAGCCGTGCTGAAGCGTTTTTTTTAATATATTTTCTTAACTATTACATTTCATATAATGTTTAGTATTGTATTTTGTTATGTTAAATAACCATGTATTAACAATGTGTTAAGCTAAATTTTATATTTAAAAATTTGTACTTGTCGCTAATATTTTGATTAGATTGGGGCTATTGCTATACCCATAAGCCCTAACGATTAAGCATCTAAAATCTCATTACAAATCTTATCTTCTGCTTTATTATTTTACTCAAGAAGAGATCATTTCAAACCTATTGTGTTCTAATGCCCAATACTTGCCAAAAACCCTTAAAAAATAATTGACTTTGGGTTTAAGAGAGGATATAATTGCGCGTCTATATTTAGGGAAACCTACGTTTTAACCAGTAATAGTGGAGAGAAAGGCTATGCCAACCATTAATCAGTTAGTAAGAAATCCTCGTCGTCAAGTACGAGTCAAAACCAAAGTTCCAGCGCTAAAAGCATGTCCGCAGCGCCGTGGTGTATGTACGCGTGTTTATACTACCACGCCTAAAAAGCCTAACTCGGCTTTACGTAAGGTTGCAAGGGTGCGTTTGACAAGTGGTTATGAGGTTTCTGCTTATATTGGTGGTGAAGGCCATAACCTTCAGGAGCACTCAGTTGTTTTAATTCGCGGTGGTCGTGTAAAGGATTTGCCAGGTGTGCGTTATCACATCGTTCGTGGCTCCTTGGATACGGCTGGTGTGAATGATCGTACTCAGGGTCGTAGTAAATACGGTACCAAAAGAAAGAAAAATTAAGAAGAGGAATTTAAGTCATGCGTAGAAGAAGAGCCGAACCCCATATTATTTTGCCGGATCCTAAATATAAAAGTACTTTATTAGCAAAATTCATCAACCACCTTATGGAGCGTGGTAAGAAATCACTTGCTGAACGTGTTGTATATGATGCTTTGGATATTATCAAAGATAAGCTGAAAGTGAATGCTCCTCTTGATGTGTTTTCTGATGTTTTAGATAAAGTAAAGCCATTGGTTGAGGTGAAGTCTCGTCGTGTTGGTGGTGCAACGTATCAGGTTCCAGTTGATGTGCCTGAGAAGCGTGGTGCAACGCTTGCTATGCGTTGGTTAATTGACTCAGCGCGTGGCAGACGTGAAAAAACCATGTCGCAACGTTTAGCTGCTGAAATTATTGAAGCCTACGAAGATCGTGGTACAGCCATGAAGAAGCGTGACGATACTCATCGTATGGCTGAAGCAAACAAAGCCTTTGCGCATTTTCGTTGGTAAGGGAGGACTCAGAATATGTCAGCAAGAACTACAAGTTTACAACAATATCGCAACTTTGGGATTTGTGCCCACGTAGATGCCGGAAAAACTACCACTACAGAGCGTGTGCTTTATTACACCGGTCGTGGTTATAAAATCGGTGAGGTACATGATGGTGCCGCTACTATGGACTGGATGGAACAAGAACAAGAGCGTGGTATTACTATTACTTCTGCAGCCACCACTGTAAAGTGGAGCGGTATGTATAAGCAGTTTGATAAAGAGTTTCGTTTTAACATTATTGACACCCCAGGTCACGTGGATTTCACTATTGAGGTTGAGCGTTCATTGCGTGTACTTGATGGTGCGGTTGTGGTTTTTTGTGGATCTTCTGGTGTGGAGCCTCAGTCTGAAACTGTATGGCGCCAAGCAGATCGTTATGGCGTTCCTCGTATCGTTTTTGTAAACAAGATGGATAGAGCAGGCGCTGATTTTGATCGTGTGGTTGATCAGATAAAAAATCGTCTAGGTGCGACTCCCGTGCCTGTAAACTTCCCAATTGGTGCTGAAGATGATTTTGAGGGTATTGTTGATCTAATCGACATGAAGGCTTTATATTGGGATAACGACGATAAAGGTTTAACGACGCGTCAAGCTGATATTCCTGAGAATCTTCAAGCTAAAGCCAATGGTTTGCGTGAAGCAATGCTAGAATCTGCTGCTGAAGCTGATGAAGACTTGATGGAAAAATATCTAGAAGAGGGTGATTTAAGCGCCGATGATATTCGTAAAGGTTTAAGAGCCCGTGTTCTTAATAACGAAATTGTTGTAGCACTTTGTGGTTCTGCATTTAAAAACAAGGGTGTTCAGCCTATGTTAGATGCGGTGGTTGAATATTTACCTGCCCCTGATGATGTTCCTGCGATTGAAGGTATTTTAGAAAATGAAGAAAAAGCAGTTCGTAAATCTTCTGATGATGAACCGTTTGCTGCATTAGCATTTAAAATTGCTACCGATCCATTTGTAGGAAATTTGACTTATTTTAGGGTTTATTCTGGTGTGCTTAAATCTGGAGATACTGTTTATAATCCTGTGAAATCTAAGAACGAGCGTATTGGTCGTTTGGTGCAGATGCACTCTAAGGATCGTGAAGAGATAACAGAAGTACGTGCTGGTGATATTGCAGCAGCTATTGGTCTTAAAAACGTCACTACTGGTGACACGCTTTGTACTAAAGATGACATTATTACACTTGAGCGTATGGAGTTCCCTGATCCGGTTATTTCTGTTGCAGTAGAGCCTAAAACCAAAGCGGACCAAGAGAAAATGTCTATTGCGCTTGGTAAGCTTGCTGCAGAAGATCCATCTTTTAAAGTGCATACAGATGAAGAAACTGGTCAAACTATCATTGCTGGTATGGGTGAATTACACTTAGACATTATTGTTGATAGAATGCGCCGTGAATTTAAAGTAGATGCGAATGTTGGTAAGCCTCAGGTTGCGTATCGTGAAACCATCAAAGGTTCTACCGAGCATGAATCTAAATTTGTTCGACAATCTGGTGGTCGTGGTCAGTATGGTCACGTATATCTTCGTATAGAGCCTCAAGAGGAAGGTGAAGGCTATACCTTTGTTAATGAAATTGTTGGTGGTGTTATTCCAAAAGAATACATTCCAGCCGTAGATAAAGGTATTCAAGAGCAGATGAAAAATGGTGTTATTGCAGGTTACCCTGTGATTGATGTTAAGGTTACCTTGTATGATGGTTCTTATCATGACGTGGATTCAAGTGAAATGGCATTTAAGATTGCTGGATCTCAGTGCTTTAAAGAAGGTGCTAAGAAAGCGCAAGCCGTATTGCTAGAGCCTATGATGAAAGTTGAAGTTGTAACACCTGAAGATTACATGGGTGATGTGATTGGTGATTTAAATCGTCGTCGCGGTATGATTCATGGTATGGAAGATGGTGCTACAGGTAACAAAATTGTAAGAGCTGATGTTCCACTAGGTGAAATGTTTGGTTATGCAACTGACGTGCGCTCATTGAGTCAAGGTCGTGCAAGTTATTCTATGGAATTTAACAACTACAATGAAGTTCCAAGCAATATT
>CACEWE010000063.1 GCA_902563055.1 uncultured Gammaproteobacteria bacterium
TCACGACCAACAACGTTCACTAATCGCTTCCCAGGCCATTCCCTTTCGTTTCTTTGTCGCGCCCCCCCTCTTCGCCTGTGTTTCGAGAACGGAACAGGCTGACACTTCTGCCGTCTCCTTCGCCTTTTTTTGCTGCTTTTTTTCCTCTTACAGCTCTCTGAATCTTGGTGGCTGCTTTTTCGGCTTTGGCTGCTTTTCTATTTTCGAGTTCTTTTTTGGCTTGCCCCCCTCTCTGTAAACTCTGAATCTTGGTGGCTGCTGCTGCTTGCTTCTCCAGTAGCGCATCATGCACTTCTTCAGGTCCAGTCATGACTTCTAACATAGCGTCAACTTCCTTCTCTATATTGCCATACTCTTCACCGATCTCTTCCGCCTTCTTCGTACTCCATATCCTGAATGTACATACAGAACTTATACCCGTTACATTGTTCCATTTTGTCGATTTAAACTTTTGGTGTCTATGGTTCTCATCCCCACTACCCACCAAGGCGCCGATGGCAAAGGTTAGATTGACGTGTCTCGCTGCATAACTATCCAATCGGTCCTGGTCATAATCCCTATTATACCAGTTATCATACTGTTTCCGTTTTTGCTGCTCCACTACCGTCTTCAGACAATCTCTGTAATTATTTATGTTCGCTTTCACGTCCTGCAGATGTTTCGTTAGTTCTCCCAAACAGTTCAGTTCTTTCTTTTCCCAGTAGGTTAATCTCATAACGGTCTCCCTTTTTAGTCGCTAATTATAAAAATTCAGCACACGGTTATTATTAAACATTCTCACATCGATCGCCGCACAGGTTATTTCAACCGAGCAAGATTTATCTTGTACAGTTAAAGTGAAATGTGCCTTGAAGAATGTGAACGGTTTTGCCCATCGCAGACAGTTTTTCACAAAACTTAGCAAGCGAGTGGTTGACTTGCCCTGCACTAAACACTGGTGCAGTCGTGCTGTCATAAGCTGAAATGAACGTTTGGCCACCGCTAATTCGTTTTTTAGAAATACGGCGACCCAAATAATCAAACGTTGAGCCGGACGTTTACGCAACACTGCACAGGCATGGCGCATGGCGCCTGTGCTGGCGATTGTGCTGATGCTGTTCTGCGTGCCGGTGTTCATTGAATCCGCCTTTTTGTTTATTATTTACACTAACTATAGTAAAAGATTTTCATTTTTCAAAAAATTTACTACATATGCTTTTATTTTAGATCCAAAGCCAATCAAAAGCTTAACGCACAATATTAGCTTTGGCCTTTTTACGACCTAAGATATAGCGCAATAATCCCGGAATACACATAAAGCCTTTGATCAATTGCCAGGCAACCATCAGCACAATTTTTGTAATATCTTTAACCGGATGAAAATAACTCTCGCGCATCCGCTCATCATAGCGCTTAGCAATAGCAACAAAACAAAAGCCAAAGCCTTTTCTTGCGGCGCGAATAATCATTTCACTTTCAAACACAAAGCTACGGCTTTTATCATAGGCAATAGTAATTTTATCAAAAACAGCAAGCGGCACTAATCGAAAGCCACACTGCGAATCAAAAATAGGACAACCTGCAGCCCAAGAAACCCAAAAGTCTGCAAAACAATTGGCAAAATGACGATGCTTTGGTGCTGCTTCAATATTGTTTATCCGCGCTGCAATAATAATGCACTCAGGATGTTCTTGGTGCTGTTTAAGCATGATTGGAATATACTTAGCTTCGTGTTGACCATCAGCATCCATGCTCATTACGGCCTTATAGCCATGACTTTTTGCATAAGCTATGCCATTGTACAAGGCAGCAGCTTTACCTTGATTCTTCTCCAAAGCAAGCACTTTTACCGGCAGTTTTTTTACAATAGATAAAGTATCATCGCTGGAGCCATCATCCACCACCAGGATCTCAGCATAAAAGGAAAGAATATCCTCAATGACACTGGCAATACTTTTTGATTCGTTATAGGCTGGAATAACCAGCAAGACATCTTTGGTCACGGGAAAACTTGTTTTTACTTATGGCCCCATCATAACAAAACACGCAAAAATAACAAGTAGCGCTTTATTAGATCTTAAGGATTGAGCATATACAGTAATATCTTCTAGTTTCCCAAGACTAGGCAAACCACGCAGCCCAAGCCCCAACCAAGGCACACACAGCCATGCCCCAGAGAGTATCGATAATGGCTATTTTTAAAGAAAACCCAGATATAAGTGCAAAATTAGTAAAGTTAAAGACGCCATAAAGCACTAAACCAAAAATCCCGCCATATAAAAATCCCTGCATACAATTTTTTTTAGCATGCTTAAGCACAAAGCATATAATACCAATACTCATGAGAATATAGACTATAAAGGCAGAAAAATAATTCACTGCCATTGTACCATTGGCCATACGAAACAAGCTTCCATATTCTTCATGATAAAGCTGATGGGCAATAAAACCAAACCATAGAAAATCTAAAAGCACCAGCGCTAAAAATGTTACTAACATGAGTTTAAAATATTTCATACTTCATCCTTGTTTCTAGTAATAGCACACTCATCATACCGTATAAAAAAACCTAACACCAGTGCGTACTAAGATGTGGATAAAATCACCTCATAGCCTGCAAATTTGCGAATATTAATCACGCCGCTTTTAAAAATCAGATACTGTGCTTTGATCCCCACCAAGGTATCTTCTATACAAGGATTTTTATCAAAATTTAGTGATGTGATTTTCTCTGGATAATCTAAAACCTTATAGTTAATAGATTGGGGCGAAGGATCCGCATGCATCCATACCACTTGATCATTAAATTTTTCATTAACGCTATCAACCACCGCGCTGATCTCTTTGTGGTGTTCTTGGTAAATAGCCTGCAAATCCAGATCCTCCACCTGGTTTTGCAACATTTTACGCCAATTGGTTTTATCATTAAAATAGGCCTTAAGTCCTGCCTCTACCAAACCACATTGATACCGTGTTTTAGTTTGTATAATCTCCAAAGCCATAATTGCACCTTGATCTATCCAGCGCGAGGGAATATTAGGCGCCTTGGTAATACCAACCTTAAGCCCTGAAGCATTGGACAAATACACCCGATGGTCTTGCATACAATGTTTCTCGCCCCACTGCGGCTCACGACAAGTGCCTTTATGATAGTGACAAAGCTCTGGACGCACGATGCATATATCACATTGGGCCAAACGCCTGGTACACAAAAAACAATACCCCTGCTGATAGGTTTTTTTCAAGGGTACTTGGCAGGCAATACAGTATTTATTACCAGTATGGGTAAGCGTGATTTTTTGACCAATCAAATCATTGACCATAATCGCATCTTGGCCAAGCTGCATATGATAATGCGCTAGATTATCTTGATCCAAGGCCGTAGCCATTTTAGATAATATACCCTGATACTCCATGATTACCCCCTACTCAACCACAACCTGTGCCTTGCCAAGCAAAGCCTCTAAGGCGGTGATGGTATCTTTGTGCGCTTTGAGTTTAATCGGCTCTTTGGGAACCAGATCCAATATTTGATTTTTATACTGATACTGCAAACGTACCGGAACAGGGCCTTGATGATGCTCAGTAATGGCCTTTAAGGATTCGACCAAAGATGCTGGGCTTTTGCCTGATTCTAATCGCAGTGTAATGCCACGCACCTTAGCGCGCATAAAGCTTTCTATATCCCACGCCCCTTGCAAACTCAAACGAATACCAGCGCTATAGGCATCATTACGCACCGAAACCTCCAACACCACAATGTGATCAAGCTTAATATTTTCCTCATACTCAAGAAAATTATCTTCAAAAGCAGACACTTCATAGCGCGCACTTTTATCATCCAAGGCAATAATAAATAAAATTCGCCCGGATTTGGTTTTAAGTCTCCTTAGCGCAGTAACCACTCCAGCAATCTTAATTTTTTTTGACTGCACTTTAGCAATCTGACTTAAAGGTGTAACCCCTTTATTTTGATGAATCTTGCTGTAAAAAGAAAACGGATGCGAAGTTAAGAACAAACCTATCACTTTTTTCTCTTTGTAACTATGAAGCAGCTCTACTTTCTGATCAAGATGGATATACGTATCTTCCGATGCATCGCCATTGCTACTTGATGGACCCAGCCCAAATAAATCGTGCTGACCACTGGCCTGATCGCGCTGATAGCTCTCACCCATGGCCATTGCCCGCTCAATGTTTGCCAATAAAACCGCGCGATTTGGCCCTATGCTATCCATAGCTCCAGCATCGATTAAAGCCTCCACCACACGCTTGT
>CACEWE010000064.1 GCA_902563055.1 uncultured Gammaproteobacteria bacterium
CCATCGTCCTAAAAGATCACGCACACGTTTTAAGTGCCTTTAAAGCGCTGGCAAAAATGCAATTTTTGCCACGACAAAGTGCATTGCTTGCAGCCCAAGCCGCCGGGCAATTAGATCAAGCGCCCTTAGCACAAACCATGCAGGACCAAGCAAAATCGGTGCATGAGCCAGAAACCGCCTTACTACTAGATTTATATCAAATAGACCAAGACATTGCACAGGAGGCCTTTTTAGCGGCAGAAACGCGTTTGCTTAAGCATCATGTCCAAAACACCACTAATCCTCTTATTTTACGCCGTGCTTGGCAGTTGTACTTGAAGCAACAACATTATTTTAAAGCTGCAAGCGCCTTAAGCACCTTATTGCATGATCATAAGAGTCTTGTGCTTGCGCATCAGGATGTGTGTTTTACCTTTAAACAAGCGCTGTGTTCTAAAACCATAGACACGCTATCGCGTTTACAAGAATGTTACCAAATGATACCCAAAGCCTATCAGCAAGACGTTGCTATTTTAGTGCCGTATTATGAAAAGCTGTGTTTTTTTAATGAAAACACCAAGGCATTAAACTTATTACAAAAGCATTTAAACAAACATTTTGATAATACGCTTTTTGTATTATATACCCGCATTCCTTCACCTAAGCCAAGCAAACAACTAGAGCAAGCACAAAAATGGTTAGGCACACAGCGCCTTCATGCTCAAAGTCTTGTCGCAATAGGTCAGCTGTGTTTGGAAAACGATTTTAAAACACAGGCCAAAGAATATTTTCAGCAAAGCTTATCCATCAAAGCCAGTGCCCAGGCTTACATTGGTCTAGCATCCTGCGATGGTGACATCAAAGAACAATTAAAACACTATCAGCAAGCGGCTTCTTTAGTGCACAGTTAAGGCCTAAATGCTTAGGCTTTGCTCAGAGATAGTCTCCCTGTTGGAAAGGGGTCGAGTTGTGTATAGTCTTGATTTTGAACCAAAGCAGTTGGAATATAGGTATCAATAGCACCAACTTTGGACGGCGCCAAATTGCTTCCTTGATAGCGCATGTGATAACCAACATCGATTACATTAAAGGCCAATCCCACCTTAGTGACACCATCTTGAGGATAGATTCCATAAAACGCAATTTCAATCCGGACATCGTCCTGACAATCCATTTGTCCGCTGCCAGTATAAGAACACAACAATAAATTAGGGTAACCATATTCAGACATAAGCGTAAATAAAGTGTATTCAAAATAATCTGAATCTTTAGGATGTAAACATTGTCCTTTTAAAAAGCGGCCGTCTGGAAAATGGAGCGATAATATATCAGCATGAGAGCTATCAAGATATAAATCTTCTCCGGTATCGTTACAAAAATCCACCGAAGCAGATGCCATTGGTATACTCAAAACCCAAGTCAGGCTAAGCAGTAGCCCCGCTACTAAATATGGTTTAAACATTCTTCCTCCCTTTTTTATTATAATTTTTTAAATACACGCGCCCAAATAGTGGATAGGCCATTAAAGGCAGTACGTGTATAGTTTTTTATCGCAACATATATTTTTTCCTAGCTATAAAAAAGACCGCCAAAGGGCGGTCTTTTAGAGGGGTATACATGTACCAGCATAGTTTTAGTTGTAAATACGAATATTAAATTCAGGACTATCCTTCATAGTAAACTTATAACCACCACCAACTTCACTACCCTTTTCACCTTGTTTTACATGAAGATTTCCTGGGGTATAACTACCTACTTCTACAACACCGGCATCATCCTGTAGTGTAAGAGTTAGAGGATCATCATTAACTGTTATTGTATCACCTTTTTTACTTTTAAGAATCACATCAAAAACGGACCAAGGTACTTTTGCCCCTGAACATTTATTAGCTTGAATCGTTGCTTTTCGTAGTAGATCATGTGAGGATTTCAAAGTAATAGCATTAGCTGTATCATTACAAATATCCACCGCAAAACTGCTTGCAGCAAATGGAATAAATACACCAACCATCACTAGTGTTTTTGTAATTTTTTTTAAATTCATAATCGTTTTCCTTGTTGAAATTGTTGATTGTGTGCAAAAGGGCGAAAGCAGGTTTTTTCATTCCTGTTTTACACGAACTAGTTCATAAAAATATCAATGTTACACACTGAAAATTGAGCAGAAATCATACCGTAAAATTTGCTTCCAATCGAATTTTTTCATCAGAAAGCTCTATATTCAAAAACATACAAGACAAACAAGAAAGAAACATTTCAATAGCTTAACAGTAAAAAAAACTAAAACAATCATGTTTTTCAGCGTGCGATGAAACACTTATTTGCATGTATCAAATTGTTGATGCTCAAATACTACTCTATATTTTAGCACCTTAAAAAACACAATTGACATCCTGCATTGCACAGGTTAGGATAGCGAGCTTTTAAACGATATGGAGCTATAGACAATGAATCAAAAATTTGTATGCAAAGCCCTTGGATGCCTCTCATTGAGCCTACTATCTTGCGGTGTGTACGCCTCAGGTTTTCAGCTTAATGAACTTAGCACCGCACAACAAGGCTCAACCCTAGCTGGAGCAGCAACGGCCAAAAATGATGTCTCTACAATGGTAGTGAACCCTGCTACATTAGCAAGTTTAAAGCCAGGTACCAGCCAGCTTTATATTGGCGGCTCCTATATCGCTCCACGTATTTCCTATAGCAATGCAACTGGTTCAATTGGTGAAGCCCCTCGTACGGGAGCTATTACTTCCGAAAGCAGCGTTGGAAAAGCAGCCTTCGTTCCTGCTTTTTACATAGGTAAAAGCATTAGTGACAAGACAAACTTTGGTTTAGCCCTCACCGTACCCTGGGGAATGGGAACCGAATATGACGCGAACTCTGCACTAAATGTACTTGCGATTGAATCAGAAATTAAAAGTTTTGATATCACCCCAACACTTTCCTTTCAGATAAATCCAAAGCTTTCACTTGGTGTGAATATCCATATCCTACATATTGAAGGCACTTTATCCGATGAAACCACGGGAGGCTCTGATTTTCTTGGAACCATTACAGGATCTGGTGATGGCGTAGGTTATGGTCTTGGGATGCATTATCAAATTAACCCATTAACCTCAATAGGACTTGGCTACCGCTCAGCAATTGTGGCTAATTTAAATGGAACTATCGAGCTAGGTACTGATGACCCAACTTGGGCAAAAATACCACTAACTCTTCCGGAAATAGCTAATATTGGCATAAGAAGGCAAGTCAATAATAAATTAACCCTCATGGCACAAACCCAATGGACGCATTGGAGTACCATTAAAAATCTAGATGCAACTACGGGTAATCCATTGGCCCAATTTATACCATCCCCAACACACTATCGAAATACATGGTTCGTCTCTTTTGGCGGCTTATACCATGTTAATGATCAAACAGACTGGCGCTTTGGCTTAGGTTATGATACGAACCCCACCAATAGTAGAGATCGTGACCCACGCCTCCCTGATTCTAATCGTAAAATCTTATCAACCGGCTTTAGTCACAAGATCAATTCGACGACCACGATTGATGGTGCTTTTGAGCATTTAATATTTAATCATCAAAGTGTTAATACATCCAGAACAGTTTCCATCATTACAGACAAAGGCTCTGCAGACTATAAAGGCCGTGCAGAAATTGTTTCTTTAAGCTTACGTAAGGTGTTTTAAGAAAGCGATTATACTTTTGTGTTTTATAATCCAAACCTACTGTGGCATCGCTGCAGTAGGTTTTTTTTTGCTTATGATAATCCCAGCCTTGTGCTTTTGGTAATTAGAATAAAGAGGCATCCTGGCCGCCTGCAGGCTTCATTTTAATTTTAGAAAA
>CACEWE010000065.1 GCA_902563055.1 uncultured Gammaproteobacteria bacterium
GAGGCCGCTATATGTATCTATACGCTATTGTATAAGCAGTACAACTTTTTCCCGCGCAACTATTCTTTGGGCAAACCAAGAACACAGCATAATGACATAAATATAAAAGTTAGTAAAAACTTTCAATTCTATAAAGCGCAAAGTCTACTCGGCAGGCGCCACAATAGGTAATAAGCAATAAAACTAGTTCTTGGATTTGTTCTTTATTTAATGCGATATTTTTTAAAACCTCAGGCTTTAACGCTTGGCAAAGGGCAACCATTAGAGCTAAATCCACAATAGCTTTTCTTGATGCAGATAGCTGCTCAACGGGCAATAATTCTTTTAATGAAAGCTTTTCTGGATAAACATTAGAAATACGCTCTAAAGCTATCTCTTCATACTGTTGGGATAATAGACCTTGATCGCTTATATAAGCCACTATAGCCAAAATATCCTCCACCCTACCCCCTAAATTCTTAAAACCGAGAAGGTGAATTTGAATGAGTTTTGCCTTACCCAGTGCTATTAAGGAGACTATAGTTGCAATACTCTTATCTATTGACACATCCGACCTACTCCACAAATCTCCATACACCACACATTGCACCCATTGACCAAAAAATTGATCCGCTTTATAGCATTGATCAATGACCTCTTGAGCCTTTTGACCATATAGTGAAATAAAGGTTTTTGTATATAGAGAAGGATCTTGAGCGAGTTGTTTTTTAAAAGCACCAGACTCAAGACTTATAACATGTTTAGAAAAACCCTTTTCCTGCATTATTCCCAAAGCAATCATGGCACAAGGGCAACCACTATAGAGCATTTGGTGTAGCATCATGACCCGCAACTGTAACTCACTGATTCCTTTTGGCTTATTGCATATATTATCAAGCATCCTTTCAATAGCAGTTACTTCTCCTGATGCAACTACAATGGCCGCATCAAGCAAAGCCTCAAGGTTTAAAGTTGTTTTTCTGCCCTCGATATAATCTTGTTCTCCCTTTGTTTTTTCTAGCGCATCTACTGCTATAACATTTAAACGCTCAATCTCTGTACGTCTTTGTTCTGAAAAAAAAGAATGATGGGCTATCATTTTAATGATATCTTGCAAATCAAAGCCCTTTCTTGCAGATTGAATAAAAAGCTTAAAATATTGCGGTAAAAAACGATCTTGGTTAATCGTAATTAAAGTAGCGATGGTGATAATAATTTTCTCATCTAACGGAATAATGTCATTATGCAAATTCCATAATACCCCGATCCCATATTGCGATAGAAAGTCTCTATATTGCTTATTATTGCAGTATGATTCTATATAAAGAAATGACATGCTTTTCCTAATGCTTTAGGTTAAAAAATCTTGAAATTGATTATGGGATAACAACCCCTCTGTTAAAAGTACGATTATTTAATATTTTAAGCTTTTAAATTTTTCGATCATTTTTTCTAGCCTTCTCCTATTGCCTAGCTTACCGCCGGGTTCACTCAGATGCATATGATCGCTTTCATCAAAGAAAAGTGTCGCACTACGACGCATTTCTTTTTTGTATGTGATGCCTAAAATATCAAATGCAAGCTCACAAGCGTCTGGTCTGCTAAGGAAGGCTTCTCTACGTTGTGCATGATATATAAGCAATTCTTGATTAGAAGCTAAACTCTCTTCCATATACTGAATAAGTTGTGGCACATATTTTTCATCGCCTTGCTCAAGACACAAAGAAGCCTCAGCGTGAAGCTGCTGTTTATTGGTACTCACAACATTATACTTCTTTAGTGGGTCATACTTTCCTGATCCGTGAATGAAAGGTCTACCAATTAATTCGCATGCTTCTTTGGAATTACATCCTTCTATAACAGGTGGCAAGGTTGTTCCTTGTAACATAAGGTAATCGAAAACTGTCTGTTGAAGAACCCCAGCATAAGCCACTACAACACAACTAGCTTTATATTTGCTTATATCTAGATCCTCTTTTGTAAGATCAACAAAATAAATTTGATCGCTGCTCTTCTTTACTTTTTCTTTGAAACAAGCATCTAATGCAATTGATTGCGGAAGTAATAATATGGAAGTCTTACCTGTTTTTTCGCTAAGTGAAAAATTGGCTTCTAGGATTCGCTGCATTTCTAAAGCCTCGTCTAAATTACCACTTTCTTTCATACCACCAGAATATATATCGTATTTTTTTTCAGGATACAATCCATAAATAAGTTGGCTATTAACCCCAGCATTAGAAGTAATATTCATAATTCTTTGTTCTGTTTCTGATAGTAAAATAGAAGAAATGTCTGGCATTTGACATGCGGCCATCGATGACAATCGCATTGTGGATGCTGGAGGCAATTTTGTTACAACACCATCCTGATCTGTCACAAAGCATGAACCTTGATGCCAGTCAGTTGGCTCTAACCCAATATAAGATCCTGCATTAAATGTTCTTGCTTTCTCATCTTTCCCATGAATACCACTATCTTCCGCCGCACAAACCGCCAGGCCTGCTTCAGACAATCCAAGGTCGTCTCTATGAGTATAGCCATGAGGCAAAGATGAGATTTTTATCGCTCCTAATCCAGTAACGCTTATGACTTCATCCCTGCTTAGCCTTGATGATTCAAATTCGGGAATCATACCTATTAATTGGCGGCTTACTAGAGGTTCTTCGTTTATATACATTCTTTTACTTTTCGTATTCCATTGATCAACGCCAAGCCGGTCATCGCATTGAATATCAAACGTACCTACAAAACCTATCTCACGTAACTTTTGCATTAAAGTAATAGCGGCACGTTGATGACCAAAGCCTCGTCCGGTATTCACTACAACCCTTATTAAAGTCATTTCACTAATTGGTTTTTGTGCCTTTTTGGTGGTTGCTAGATAGTGTTCTATAAATGCAGTCGTTTCGCTATATGATTTGCCGCTAACCATTTTAAAAGCATCAGCCGATGATAAATCTTTAGCTCTTTTTTGAATATCCCTAATAGCCTTTAAAGTATGATATCCAAAGTTTGGTTCTAACACCTGCGCACGACTTAAACCTAGTTCAGTCATGGCTTCAATTTCGATTTTGTTCAGACCACAATATTTTTCAAAAGCATCATCTAGTGATACTTCTTCTTTTAACTCTGCGTTAATAGCCATTAAAGTATGGTTACCAAAGTTTGGTTCTAACACCTGTGAACGACTTAAACCTAGTTTAGTCATGGCTTCAATTTCGATTTTGTTCAGACCACAATATTTTTCAAAAGCATCATCTAGTGATACTTCTTCTTTTAACTCTGCGTTAATAGCCATTAAAGTATGGTAACCAAAGTTTGGTTCTAACACCTGTGAACGACTTAAACCTAGTTTAGTCATGGCTTCAATTTGGCGGCTGTCTAGAGCCTCATATTTTGCAAAAGCATCACCTAGTGATACTCCTTCGTTTAACTCTGCCTTAATAGCCTTTACAGTATGACTTCCAAAGTTTGCTGCTAACACCTGTGCAAGACTTAAACCTAGTCTCATACCTTCTTGTTGCTGATAGAGATTTGGCGGATTAGAATGTCTCATTTCTCACCTTATTACATATTTTACCAAAACTATAGCATATTTTGTGGTTGTTTTGTATTATTTTTGCAATCGTACCGTAATAAAATTCAAACTCTTTGACACAGCTTCACAAATAATTCTATTGGATTAACACCCTCGTTT
>CACEWE010000066.1 GCA_902563055.1 uncultured Gammaproteobacteria bacterium
AAGCAGATGCATCTTTCTCATTGGGATTTTAATGAGCTAGAACGGATACAACGGTGAAGGGTATGATGAGATTGTCCTATGTTCACTAACCTAAGGGCACAGAGTTAATCTTCCTTGTGAAACAGTGTGCCGGGATCGATATATCTGAACCGGATTAACTTCATACTGATGTGCGAGTGCTCATGTCACGACCTTTTAGATCAATGTTATATTTAATCATATTTGTATTGACTTTTATTTTTTTTATTATATATTAATATGATTGGTGCATTATATTGTGAAATATATGTAATACGAGACAGAGGTTTCGATGTGGGTGATACCATGGAGGTATCGCTTAATGTGTGAACGTAATTGAGTATGGGGTAGGATTGGACCAGGCTAATGTGGGGTAGGGATGATAAAGTGAGGTGAAAAAATGCTAGAAAACGATACCAAAAAAGACGAACAAAGGGTTATGCGTGCGGATCTTAATGGGCGACTATGTAAGTTTGCTTGCGAGGGCACTTTGTCTGAAGTGATGGCACTTGTTGCTAAGGATGCGCTTCAATTGAAGTTTCAAAGAGAATGGTTTAATTGGGGGAGCTATGACGATAAGGGAAAAGGTCCTTTTTGGTGGTACGATTGTAGCCCGAAGATGCAAGAGGATTTGAAAAAATCTAGCCCCCTTCATGCCGCAGCAGAGAATGGTCATTTGGATGTTGTAAACTTTTTGCTAGCAGGCATGCCAATCAATTACTACTCTAAAGTTTCTGTGAATACTAGCCCATTTGCTGTGGCAAGGGCGAATGGCCATAGAAAAGTGGCAGAGGTTCTATTAAAAGTGGAGCTAGAGGTTTATAAGAGCGAATTTGAACAATTATTCTATTCAACAGAATTTGAAGATAAATCCCGTAGAGGTTTTCTGATGACCTTAAGTAACCACGCAAGAACAGCGGAGACGGGGGTGTCATACAAGGAGTTTCAGGGGGCGGTGGTCTGCTATTGTGATTATCTTCGCAAAATTATGTATGAGCCGAGTCTCGTGCAGCTCGGGTGTGATCACGCATTTGGTATCTTGATGAAAGAAGTGGATCGTATACTCTATGTAAGAACAATAATAGCAGATATCACAGCATGTGAACCGCGGGAGAGCATTACGTATGAAGATTTTCACGTGGCGCTAGATATGGTCGCTTCTGAGGGTGATCTTTGGTCGCTACAGGCTCTTAATAATTGGATGAAATGCGAGATAGAAAAGGGAAGTACTGCATTGAGGCCTACTTTTGAAGCTGCTCATGATGAACTAGTACAAGTGCTTATAAATGCTCGTGCAAATTTGAATACAGCGTACTTTGACGTGTTTAGTGCGTTTGAGCCGAATGCAGGAGACGGTAAAATTAGTGAATTATTACCAGACGGTTATACTCAGCGATATAGTGACATATGGGAGCTTGCTATACGAGAGGGCTTAGTAGAGGTAGTCAATACCCTTGTTAAGAGGGGTGCAGATGTGAATAAGCCTCTTTCGGATGGGATGACGCCGCTTGAAGTCTCAGTTGAGGCTGACAATTATCGATTAACTAGTGTGCTGTTGAAGGCTAATGCTTTGGTAAATGAAAAAAATAAAGATGGCGAGACGCTGCTTCATATGGCGATATGGGCAGGCTGTATACCAATTGTGGCCTTACTTATAGATCATGGAGCGGATGTGAATGTATACGCTGGTGAGAGAGAGCTTTGTACGCCGTTGCAATGTGCTATTAGCACCGATAGAGAGAGGTTGGTAATGATGCTGTTAGAAGCTGGGGCTGACGTTAATGCTACTAGGGAACCTAATAAGTTACCATTGTTGTTAGCTCTAGACACTGCAATCAAACGTTCAGCTATATATATTCCTGAAAATCAAGATAATTTTATTTTCGATTGCTTATTACTCTCGGGAGCAGAAATTCCCGGGGATCAAGAAATATTGGCTTGGCGCGATGATGCTGAACAATTGGAAAAATTACGTAACTCTAGAATGCTCCCTGCTGTATTGAATATTGTTAAGAAGGATATGGATGAGAAGGATTTTGGCGTGGTTGTAGATTACCTCCAAAAGCGTATTGATGATTGGGACGAGTTTTTAGATTCAATACAGGGGCATATTGATGATATTAATGGTGATCATAAATTTCGATCTCTGTTTAAAGAGATTATAAAGATAAGGAATTTAAAAAGTGTTGTTGGTAGAGAACTGGCCCGTATGATACTGAAGACATTTCCTAACTTAAAAAATCAGGATTTTATAAATCGGGGATTAATTATGGGTATGCAAACGCGCGACTGTCAAGGTGAACCGGGTGCGGGGCTGCCAGATGTTCCTGAAGAAGTCCTGCGGCATATGATGGGATATATTAGTGTAACTGAGGTGATGCTATTGCCAGATGCGCTTAGGTATATCAAACAGGGTCTAAACATACAGCAGGTGAACAAAGGTATTAAGGCGGCAGGGGCAAGGGGAAGCTTGTGCACTTTTCTTCGGGCTGGCCTTAATGTTAATCATGTGGATCCAGCTGGGAAGACGCTGTTACACTCAGCGGTATTTCATAAAAAAGTTGATAATGTAGCATTGCTCATAGAGTGTGGTGCAGATGTAAACAAAGTTGACGAAAGGGGAATGACCCCACTGATGGTGGCTATAGCTAAAGGTGATCTAGGGGTATTTGAGATGCTTATTACAGCTGGTGCAGATATTAATGCGTGTAATAAAGATGGAGAGACCCTGCTTCATATTGCAGCTAAACAAAGAAATTTACCGATGCTGCAGCGTTTTATAGATAGGGGCGCAGATGTTCATCATAGAGATAATCAGCATAGGACTCCGCTGGATGTTGCAGCTGAAATGGGATCTTTGAAGATAGCTCAGGCTCTTAGGGAAATGCCAACTACAAAATCAACTAGTCTTGAGCAAGCTGAAGGAGAAGGTGAGGATGTTAGTAGAGGCGAGGGAGCGTATCCACTAAGTTCTGCTCATGCAACAGCGTCGCGCGAGCCAATTGTGAGTTCCATAAAGATATGGACTCCGCAATCCATTTGAGAGTAGAAGAGGGTCCGAGTTTAATATTTTGACTTGTATCAGTCATTGTAAGTACACCATATAAATAAGGGCACAGGAGTGATAAAGATACCCGACCAGAAAGCTAAGTTATGCATGGCTCTTGAGCATTAAATAAAATACCCTACTGAATATTCTGTACCTGTTCGCGCAGTTGCTCGATGCTTACTTTAAGTTCAATACTGATATGGCTAATGCTATTGGCTATGGCTTTAGATCCAATC
>CACEWE010000067.1 GCA_902563055.1 uncultured Gammaproteobacteria bacterium
TTTAACAAGGCATACTTATTATTGCATGCGGCAAAATGGGCCGGTGTCTCCTTTGTATTTGAAACCGCTTTGTTTATATCTCCTCCAAATTTAATAAGAATTTTTAAACCCTTAACATCCCCATTTTGTGCCACAAAATGTACAGGGGAAAAAAATTTTGGATCTCCCAACAAATAACTATCCTCGTCAACCATATCAGCACCGAATGCTGCACGCTCCAAATCCGCACCCATTTCACCAAGCGTTTCTAATAGGTCATGATGCATATTTTTTGCTGCTATGAGCGCAAGTGTGTCATTATCTTTAGTAGCAAAAACCAGCAAAGGATTAGCCTTAATTACTTTAATTGCTCTGTCTATCTTCTTATCCTCAACCAATCGAAATAAGGTGTCTCTTTCTGCTGACTGCTTTTCCTCAATAAATTTTTCTGCGCGTTTACGAAACGCCTTTATTTGAGCATCACAAGTCTCTCTGTCTTTATCGCTTAAGAGCTTCTTTTTATGCATCCACAACATTATGTTAATGTAGTGCCCAATCTCTTTTCCCACTGATATTGAATTTGACTTTGATAAGGTAATCTTTGAAAAGTCATCAATTTTTTCTAGAGTTTCTTTAGCCAATACATCTAAGTAAATCTCATAATCTATCTTAGACTCCCTACTTATCATGCTAAATGCTAATACTGTACGCAAATCCAAATAGCTCAGTACTCCGGCCGCTATCTCATTAGGTAATTGATTAATATAATTGTCTTGTGCAAGCATTTTCTTATTCTCCTCTAGTTTTAGTTCTTTGTTTGAGCCCCTTGATCAAAAAACTCTTAAAACATTCTATATGCAACATCATTTTGATCTAAAAAAATATCTTTTAAAATCATAATACAAAAAGTTGAAAGCGTAAATAAAACATAAGCAAAATATCAAGTAAAATTGTGTTAAAAAAAGATCACATCTTTGCTAAACCCGCATAGAATAATTATCAATACTTAAACATGGTTCCATGTTGATCTAACACAAACTTATGTTTTGGAAGCATTGCAAAGTGCACGTTTATTTTTTTAAGTGTTTCTAGGCTATCAGCAAAAAAATACAGCCAAACCAAACATAAACGGATAATGCATAATACACTATCATGGTCGTTATGATTGGCTTGCGCTTTTGTACAAAGTCAAATGATCATGAGCTATTCATGTCCTCTTCTAGCCGGCTAGAATAAGGTAGTTCGCGCTTTATACCATTATATTCTATGATACTTTTTGATTTGCATTATTAATGAACATTAAAGCTATATAGAGGTTTTGTTATTTGATAACACTCATACGTTTACCCTATATGCTAGAGCGTGCTATTAAGTGGGGAGGTCTAAGTTTTCCAGAACTTATTAATGCAATGATAGAAAATGATACTGCCCTCACCAGCGTTTACAGTCTAACGGGACTAGAAAAAACATCCCAGGAGTAGGAGCTCAAAACCTCGTTGCAGTAATTTATTATTCATACATAAGCCTTCTTTTGCAGATGCTTGCCTAGAATAAATTATATTGAAAAAATTATTAATCTGCATACGCGATACACTTAAGAGATAAAATAAATAATTAAGGGGTATTTATTACCCTGTAAACTAATGAATCTCTATTTTATTTTTTTCGCAAGCACTTGGCTCATCCCATTGCCAATAAGTCATCACGAAGAAAACATCACAATGGAATACTTCACGTGCATGAAGCATTTTTCTTATACCTAAAAATGAACAGTTAAGCCTCTTATATTAAGCTGTAGAACATTAAAATGGATCTTTGCTTAAAGTATCCATTTTTTCCTTTTGCTCTTTAGTGAGGCTAACAAGAACGCTTCCGTCTTCTTGTTCTGCAACAACTTGATATGCGCTAGCCTTATAAAAATTAGTCTTGTCATTGTAAAGCCTTTGATATTTACTTTTTTCCCTCACACAACAAAATAAAGCACATAAACATCTACTTAAGAAAGAGGCTTTTTGCATTTTAGAACGCATCAGCAATTGTTCATATTTATAAAGTTCAAGAAAGCTTGTTTCTATTAGATGGCGATTTAATTGATCTATTTTATTTTCATATATTTTTAGCTCTATTTCTGGGGTCATTTCGCTATAGCGCTCTTGAGCATCAAAACAAGCAGGAATCATAATCAATGCACGACCTGTAATATTAAGACTCACTTTATCAGCAGCTTCATGTGCATAGTTACAGATACTGTCAAGTTTATAACCATCTTTATCATGCGTTTTTTCACTATGCCAAGCATTATTAGGATCATATACTTCACCATCCCATTTTAGTCCCTTAGAAGTAAAAGATGCAGAAGATCCAAAAATTGCAAAGCGTTGTTTAGTATCTAATTTCCTATTAATTGGTCTTATAATGCTATTATCATGAACATACTGCAATGATTGCCCCTGGTGATGTAAATATATTGGCACATCTTTTCTATAAAAGTGTTCTAATATTCTAATATTACCTAAATGATGATCGATTCGTCCGTCTAATGCGCATAAAACATCTATTTGGCTTGCCTTTTCAAAGCCAGATTTTTTTAGATAAGTTTTAGCATCATCAGAACCATCTTGATGCCATAGAACAAGTTGCAATGCCTTATAGAGGTCTGGAAAATCTTGATTAGGTGTGAAAATAATATGGGCCCCATATTTACCTTTTCTAAATTTAGGCTTCTTACTGGACTCTATAGTTTTCTCAAGAGAAAATGCTTCAGGGATACCCCATATTTTCTTTTGTTCATCACCTATAGAATCAAAATCACCAATAATTATATCAGGCTTTATACCTAAAGAAGCTAATTGACCAAGCGCGCCATCTAGAACAACAATTCGATCGGATACTTTTACCGCTTCAGCAATAATATCTTTTGTTAAAAATGGTCCATTTGCAATAATGACGTATTTCATTTAGAAAAACCCTCTACAAAATCGTTGAATGTAATGGATGTCTTTTCTTTTTTATCTTAAAAAAGATCTTTTAAAATTATACTAAAAAAGCAAGGGACATCAATAAAACGTAAGCAAAAAACCAGACTAATGTATTGAAAATTTACAAGCAATAAAGCAAGAATCTTGGTTAATGCCCGATGGAAATAATCATCATTATTTAAACTAGCCCCATAAAGAAGCAGCGTATACAATTATTAGCTTTTCATTTATTGCAACAATAATGTAAAAGTGTTACTTAATTACTACTCAAGCAGGC
>CACEWE010000068.1 GCA_902563055.1 uncultured Gammaproteobacteria bacterium
TATCTCTTAAAGAGTCATCACTCATAGCGTCTTTAGAATGAGTTGATATAGGACGAAGCGCTTCAAACCTATTTATATGGTGCATTAAGCTAACAATAGCCTTATGATCGGATTCTAAAATTGCGAATGCCATTACTACCCCACAACTATTTTACTTTATCTTATAATATTTTACGGAAAAAATCAATACATTCATACATACAAATAAAACAACAACAAAGTACTAACAGATAAATTAATCAAATTTATTATATTAACCAACAACAAATACTATGGAAACACTTGCCCCGGCAAATGACAAGGAACAGGAGTTGTAATCTCATCAGACGAATCTCTAGCAAAGGCAAAGCATTCTAATTGCATTTCAACCGGATGATCTCTTCGATCAGCAGGCTCTGGGGATGCGGCTGTTCCTGGAGTGTTTGCTTGCTTTAAAGGACCTCTAAAAATCTCTCCTCTATTATATTCCTCACCAAAAAGCAAGCCCATAGCTTCATCATCCCTACAGTTTGGATTTTGGGAAAAATATTCTAGTGTTTCTAGTTTTAAACAGGATGCAATGGATTGCTTAAACTTAGAACGCTTCATAGTCTCATTAATTTTGGATCCCACCTGACTATTCGCTAGAAACTCCAAAAAACAAACTAAGTCCTCCATATTTTTTTCCTTGCATGGACACTCACTAGAACTTTCTTCTTTAATCAAAGCGGCAATCTCACGAAGCAGGCTTGGCGATCTATTTCTGCCAACACCAGATCCAGATTGTGGGCGCTTCTGAACTTTGCTTAGAACTTGAGTCAAAATTTCATTAAGGTCTATCTTATTCTTATCAAAATAATTTTGTAAGCACTGCACTATATCTTGTTTTTGCCCCTCCCAACCAGGCCTTTGAAAGGCATACATTTTCAGAGGCATAATCAACTCTATACTTTCATCTTCCAAAAGGTAATCCACTAGCTTTTCAATATCAAGCGACATAAGGCTCTTCTTTGACAATAAAATTAGCGCCATTATAAGAAACCAATAACATAAAACAATGTTTTTATGAAAAACTGGTTAAAATAAAACCTTTTTGTCGCCAATCATGCAATAATTGCTGTGCATTTTTGTGGTTTTGCAAAGAATGCTCGCTACTTTCTTCAAGCACACAGTCAATAGCCTCGGCCATGGTACCACTATATTCCTTTAATGCTTGTACTAAGCGTGCTGCAAGCATATCCAGCACCAAGGTATGAATATGGCCATATTTATCTTTATAGAGCAAAATATAACAAGTTTGCTTTAGGCACTTGGCTTGGGGATTACTAAAAAATTGATACACCGGATAATCATAAGCTAATAAATAATGATTTTGATTTAACAATGCCTTACTTTGAATATCAAACGCATCCTCTCGCTTTATAGTTTTAGGGTTCTTATCTTTTTGAAAGGCCAAAACACTCTGCATCCATTCAAAATGTAACAAGGACCATAAATAGCCTGGCCGCCCGTACTGTGCTTTATGCTCGGTTATAAAAGCCATAAAATGTTGTGGAATTTCGGTAAACAAGGGCGTAGTTAAGGTATTGCTTGCCAGAAAGTCTTTGAGGAGTTTATGCCATTTTTGGGTTGAGAGCACCGAGGCACTTTGTGGAAATGCGCTATGCAAAATACCGTTGAGATTATCAAATGCCAAATCATTATAACGCTGCACATCCGATGCCTGCATCCCTTCTGGTACTGCCGTAATGGTTTGTGAAAAAATATTATTCGCCAAAGCTTCTTGGTAGTTTTTTAAACCTGGCGGCGGATTTTTATTTGTCATGATTGTGCCCCCCGGACTGTGAAACTAGATTTTTAAGCTTTATCACTAACTTGTTTATATGCTTAAACATTTGATTTTCTCTGTGAGCCATCATAGCAATATCTTGCTAGCAAGACTAGTGTTTACAGGTAAAAATCGCTATAATGGCTCTCGCATTGATCTAAAGAGGATACAAATGGCAACAGGATTAAGCTTTCAAGACATGATCATGACCCTACAACAGTATTGGGCCAAGCATGGCTGCGTTGTATTACAACCTTTAGATATGCAAGTGGGTGCCGGCACCGACCACCCTGCTACGTTTTTGCGCGCCATTGGACCAGAGCCTTTTTCTGCAGCCTATGTGCAAGCCTGTCGCCGTCCAACCGATGGTCGTTATGGCCAAAACCCCAATCGAGTGCAACATTATTACCAATTTCAGGTGGTGCTTAAACCCTCACCAGAGAACATCCAAGATCTCTATCTTGATTCGCTGCGAGCTATTGGCATAGACACTTTAAAAGATGATATCCGTTTTGTTGAAGACAATTGGGAATCGCCCTCCTTAGGTGCATGGGGTCTGGGCTGGGAAGTTTGGAATAACGGCATGGAAGTATCGCAATTTACGTATTTCCAACAAGTTGGTGGCATCAGCTGCAAGCCTGTTACTGGAGAGCTAACTTATGGTTTAGAGCGCATTGCAATGTATCTTCAGGATGTAGATTCTATTTATGATCTTATTTGGAGTAATACTGGCGCAAAACCTGTGTCGTATGGCGATTTATTTTTAGAAAATGAAAAACAAATGTCTGCATATAATTTTGAACATGCCAATGTAGAGCAGCTTTTTAAAGAATTTGAAGATTTTGAAGCCAACACCGAAGATTTATTAGCAAAGAATTTAATTCTTCCGGCATATGAGCAAGCCTTAAAAGCTTCACACGCCTTTAACCTATTAGATGCCCGACATGCCATTTCTGTAACAGAGAGGCAACGCTATTTGCTTCGTGTTCGCACTTTATCAAAATCAGTTGCAAAGGCATATTACAACTGGAGAGAATCTTTGGACTTTCCCTTATTAAAAAACGCGCCGGCACTACAAGGATAAATCATGGATTATCAAACTTTACTTATTGAAATTGGCACCGAAGAATTACCACCAAAACTACTGCCTCGCTTATCTCACGCCTTGCTTGAAGAAATGACAAATGGTTTACAAAAGGCTGCCATTGACCATGGCGATATCAAAGCTATTTATAGTCCAAGAAGGCTTGGGTTTATCATAGAAAGCGTTGCCGCAGAGCAACAAAGCCAAAGTATTTCTCGTCGTGGTCCAAGTAGGCAAGCGGGCTATGATGATCAAAACCAGCCCTCCAAGGCCTTGTTGGGTTTTGCCAAAAGCTGC
>CACEWE010000069.1 GCA_902563055.1 uncultured Gammaproteobacteria bacterium
GTGATGGGTGATAGCACTGACAAGCTTCTTTTTCTATCTTATAATGACGCTGCAAAGCTTAGAAAATCTTTCTGAAGACCCGGAAATAGGCTAGGCATCTTTAGAAGGAACCTCAGTAGGTTCCTTGAAATTTTGAGTAGTGCTTGGTTGTTTATATTTTATTGTTTTTATTGAAAAGTATTTCATGCTATTATTTTATTGTATTTTCGTGTATATTTGTTATAATAATTTTTTATGAAAATATCATATGAAATTAAGAATGTTCTCACTCAAGCGAAGCTGAGTTAAGAGAAACAATGAGAGCCGGAGACCAAGTATGCCAAAAAGAAAAGAAGATAATCTACCCGAATCTAATGCCTCAGTTAAAATAGCTAAGTTGACTGATGAAGAGAAATCGTTGTCAAGAAAAGCGCTAAAGGATGGCACCACTCAAGCGCTTTCATCTATATTAGAAGATAAGGATTCTCACTTCATAAATCAGTCGCGTATAAATGGGCAAACCTTGCTTTATATTGCAGCTAAAGCGTGTAGAATAGATAACGTAAGACTGCTGATGAGGAAAGGTGCGAGTGTTAATGAAACACATAATCGTGGTTCACGTCTGCCAATCCATGGGGCAGCAATGGGCGGTGATCTTGCAATCGTTAGGCTGTTATTGGATAGTGGTTCAGAGCTTAATCCAGCTAGGAATCCCCTCAAAGGGACGCCGCTTCATCTTGCCGCTGAATATGGGTATGAAACCGTCGTACGCTTATTACTCGAGAAAGGTGCTTGTCTAGATATAGCTAATTTCGAGGGTATGACTGCGCTTCATCTTGCCGCTAAATATGGGTATGAAGCTATCATACGCTTATTAATCGAGAAAGGTGCTACTTTAAACAAAGTGAATTATAGCGGTCTGAATATACTTCATTGCGCAATAAAAAGTCGCAAGCTAAACATACTTCATCTTTTGCTCGATCATTTTAGTGAAGGGATCAACTGGAGTGATAATCTTAGGCGGACTCCGCTTCATCATGCCGCCAAAGCTGGTTTTTGTGATGCAATGCAGCTTTTGCTCGATCGCGGTGCACAGATTGATGCAGTTGATAATATTGGGCAGACTCCGTTTCATTATGCAGCAATAAACGGCCCACATTATGCAGCAATGAACAGCGAAGTAACCGTATTGCAGTTTTTGCTCGATCGCGGTGCACAGATTGATACGGTTGATCGTTATGGGAAGACTGCGCTTCATCTTGCCGCTCAATATTGGCGTGAAGGCGTAATTCGGTTTTTATTAGATTCCGGTGCACAGAGCGATAGGTTAAATAAAGATGGGAGGACCCCGCTTCATATTGCCGTTGAAAAACGATTATATGGGGCAGTGCAGCCTTTACTCGATCATGGTGCACAGATCGATAGGCCTGATAATGAAGGTTTTACTCCGCTTCATCTTACCGCTAAATCAGGTGGTTTGGAAATCCTTAAACTGCTATTACGAAATGGTGCAAAAATTCCTGCTGATTTGAGTCGTTTCTCTCCAGTGCAACGTGGCTATTTGGATGGCCGATGCGGGTGGACCCCTTTGCATTTTTCGATAGAGGAAAAAAGTATCATTGGCTGCATGAAATTCTTCAGTATTTCTGTTGCTAATGAAACGTTCTTTCAGAGAAGTATAGACAAAGATATGCAAAAAAAACCTGATAGAGGTTGGCGTATTTCATGCCAAGAGCTTGTTGAGCAATCAACTGATCTAGAGTTTAAAAACTTTTTTAATCTTTTTATAAAAAAACAAGCTTCTCTTCCGCTTCCTCATGTTGATGATTTTTTGCCAAAACTTATGATGTATTCAGGTAAGCATTGTAGATTACTGGGTAGGGGTTATAATCAGCGGGTTTTGTCTTGTTCTAAAAAAGGTGAAAAAGGTGAAGGGCGTGCTTTACCAATGGAGGTGGTGCGTCACATTTTTGATTTTCTTGCGCCTAATAAACAGATGAATATTTTTCAATTTTACGGGTTTGTTAGTGGTTTAAATAAACAGCAACAAACCCAACATTGGACACCCTTGCATTGGGCGGTTTATAGAAATGATTTCTCTGAGTGTCTTTCTCTTTTATATAAATTTGTAAAGGAGGCTATAAATCAAAAACAAGATAGCAAGGCTGTACTCAAAGAATATATTAACGGTAATTATAGCATGAGTATTCTTGAGCTTTCTAAAGAATCTAAAAATAAAAATATAAAAACAATGATAAGAAAGATAGAAGATAATAGTGATATAGATCAGGATTTACTTGGGCTTATTGTAAAGGATCCTAATGAAAAGGCGGTTCTTCAGCCAAGACCTCCAATGAAAGTGATAGATTTATTAGAATATGTAATAAAAGCACAAGCACAAGCACAAGCACAAGCACAAGCACAAGCACAGTCAGCAATGCTAATGCGTCAAAGTTATACACCAAGCCAAAATGCTTATGGAAAATTGGATGCGGAAGCATACAAGATATATCATAATGGTGAAGAAGATAGTGAAGAAGATAGTGAAGAAGATAGTGAAGAAGATAGTGAAGAAGATGGATATAAATTAACAGCTCAACAGCATGCTCAATTAAAAGCCTTATATCAGAAACCTTCTCCTATTTAAAATAATTTATAATATTAATATTCTATTTACTTGTGAGATAATATTTATAAGGAAGTTTTTTGATGTCTCTTGAGGCGAGGCCTTGCTCGCTTATACAGAAGAAAAGTCTATGGGATATCTTTTTGTAGTATTGATATATAATTACAGGCTTGTTTTTTTGAATTCTTTCAATTCAGGAGTGCTTTAACCTTAATCACAAAATTAACTTTTGCCCAGTATCCTGGTTGAGGGGTAAATTATCAGCCCAGCACATAAGAAAGT
>CACEWE010000070.1 GCA_902563055.1 uncultured Gammaproteobacteria bacterium
CCTTGTACCTTACCTTTCTTTAATTCATATGATAAGGATTTTAAGCTATCCATGACCTCATCTTCGGTATAACCAGGATGCGGTTGAGTGTCAGGCGCATCTTTGTCAGTGTCCCTAAGGTGAGAAGTCAATGTCTCTTGCAAAGTATCCCATTGTTCTTTTAATCTTATTATAGTTTTATTTTTAGAGGGGAATAACATTCCTTCTTTAATCGCAGTCTTTTGAATTTCTGTTATCTCAGGTTTAATGACTAAACTTGTAGGGTTATGCCAGCGCGCAACAAGTTCCTTTGCAGATTGGTGTTTTTTTGCCTTATATCCAATTTTTTCAGCTATCAATTCCCGTTTCAGGTCGATTTGAATATCTTTGGTTTGTTCAGCTAGGTATTGTAAAATATCTGTATGTAGTTTTTCACTTTTCAAATCATTTGAAAGATTAGAAAAAGGATGATTTGAAATTATCAAACCATACAGTATCAAGTTTAGTTTATGTTGAAGTTTTGTTGTTGTTACATGCTGTGTTACAAAGGATGTACAAAATTTCTTAAGTGCTTCTTTATGTTCAGATGAGGAGTTTGTTGCAATAAACAGGAGTGTTGGGAAGTGTTCTAAAAATTTATGATCTGTATAGGTTTTTGGTAGTGCGTCAATAGTCCTTTTTTGAGTATCATCTGTAATGCTGGGAGAATCCTCAAGGCACATATTTTTTATTTGTAACTCGCATTTTTTCATCTCGCCTCCAAGACCTCTATACAAAGCATAAAAATTTATTGTTTTAGTATAGTCAGGGCATGTTATAAGGTTTTGCTGCTCAACGTGAGGATCTCGTATTTTAATCTCGGGGTGTTGTTCAACATAGTCTCGAATTTGCAATAATCGCTTCTTGTTATATGCACTTTCAGGGCTTTGTTGAATTCTTTTTCTTTCCTTTTCTAGCTTTTGAAACCCAAGCTTTAGGCGTTCATCAAACATTGCGTCATAATTAATATTTTCAGGGTATCCCAAACAATATACAAGTAAGCTCTCACATTCTGAGTTGCTTAGTGCATACTGTATAGGCATAGAGCGCCGCATGGCCTGCATCTTTTTATATAATTGAATAATGTGCTTTTGAAGGTCTTTGTGAAACTTTTGTACCTCCTCTATTATAAAATTATGGTATAGCGCATTGCTACTACTGGGTGAGGGGATAAGATCTGGATATACAATATGACATTCTTGAGAAAAACATTTGGTCATAAGTGCCAGTGCTTTTAGTTGAGTGGCTACAAAATCTGGATTAGATATAGTTGACTCATCATCCAAATGATGCAGGATTTTAGGTATTGCTTTGCAAATTAAATGTAGGCAAAGGAGTTCGTCATATGTGCCGGTCAACCCACCTAGGCGCTTTTTACAGTCTTCAAGTACCGCCCATGCTTTTGCTGGCTGATTGCTGCCAAGGTGCACATAACACAAGTAAAGTGCTTCATAGGGAGTTTGAGCAATAGCTTGTCCATCTTTCATTTTAAAGACGAGAAACTTTTCAGTATCGGAATATTGCCAGATGTAAGGAGTATTTTGATGTTTGTCTTTGTACATCTTGTTAACTATTTTTTCTTGAGCCATCGCCTTAATATCGTGCGTTACAAGATAGTATTCATCCGCTTTGCGTCTTTGCCCGGTTGCAATGAAGTTCTGTATGGGAACTATGCATAGGTCTTTTGTTTCATTAGAAAAGACCAGACAAGCTATGTTTTTATCAAAGGGGTTTTTATCTTGATCTAGTGTATAGCTACTTCCTTGATAGTTGAACTCTATTTTTAGGTTTGGCTTATAGCTTGCTGAAAAAATTAAGCCGTAACGGGGCAATGATATAGAGTAGGGTTGAGTATCTTTTTGGAATAGCATAATAAATTTTTTGCTTTCAAAAGTGCTCAATATCTCGTGTATATCACTATCTTGGCTACATAAAGTGGCTTTATCAGAATATCGAGCTACTTCCCAGGAGCTTCTTTGGGGCGTAGGCAAAATAGTATAACAAATGTTATTAAAGGCATTGCAGATGATAGCTTCTTTTTTATCTTCTCGAGACCAAAATAAGTTGTCTCTTTCAAGTATTATACGTGCAAAATCAGTCTCTTGTTGTTCATCAGTATCCTTAAATGTTCCCAAGAAAGATAATTTTAACATATTAGCTTGTTTTTTGCATGTGGGCTGCAGTTGATACCACTTTGAGTCTTTGCCTAAGTGCTCAAATTTTTGTCTTATTTGTGATATCTTTTTACCGGTATGCTCAACTTTTATTTCCTTAACACCACTTTGAATGAGTATTTGTGTGCCAATAGAGTAGCAAGTATCAGAAGGTTTAAATCCTAGTCTTTTTACGACAGGGTGAAGGGCTATGAATAGAGGCATTTGTACATATGCCATATTATTCTTCAATAGCAACCCCTCTCTTATATTAATCGTGTGTCGTTCATCGTGGTGATAAAAGGTAAATTCTGGATATTTGCCTTTAATATCCTTAGGTTCAAGCGCTGTGTCAAAGTTTATTATGGCAAGCATTTTTGAGATTAATTGTGGCGACACTATACTCTGATGGGTATGGATCATGCGCTTAAAGAGATGCTTTTTACATTCTAAGTCAAATGCCCTATCAGTATCTTGTTGCTCATCAACGCCCAGTTTAGCTTGCATATAGTAATAGGAGATAAGTGCATTTTTAATTTTTTCTTCATCTACAAGTTCTCTTTCAAAATAGGAGACACAGGATAAGAATCGATATTGATGTAA
>CACEWE010000071.1 GCA_902563055.1 uncultured Gammaproteobacteria bacterium
TTTAAGGCTTCAATAAGCTCTTTTTGTGTCGCGGTTTTCTTGCTCCAGATAGCTTGAAGTTGCTCACGAAAATCATAAACAGTTTGTAGTTGCTTACTGCATAAAAGAGCTTGTTTAACTGATTGCTTGTCTTTTTCAGAGGTGTTAAAACGATTGCGTACTAGTATAGCGCGAACTTTCCGGGTTAAAGAGCTATGTTTATTTGCATCCGTAGTATTTTGTTGCTCTTGTTTGAAAACTGGTAAAATAACACGGCGACCATAGTGATGTAAAAAGCTAATCCGATTATTTACAATTGCACGCACGGTTTCTATGTCGATATTAGATTTATTGGCATCTAAGACTTCCTTGGGTATGGTATATTTAACCTTTGCAAGTCCTAAGGCTCTAAGACACTTAATATACATCCAGCCAATGTCAAATTCCCACCAGCGTACTGAAAAGCGTGCAGATTTGCCAAACATATGGTGGTTGTTGTGCAGCTCTTCGCCGGCAATTAAGATGCCCCATGGTAAAACATTGCGTGATGCTTCATGGGTTTCATGATTTCTGTAACCAAAAAAGTGGCCAATGCCGTTAATAACGCCAGCAGCAAACAAAGGCGTCCAAAGCATTTGTACCGCCCAAATAATAATACCCACTAAACCAAATAAGAAAATATTAAGGTATAGCATAATCACAATACCCAATTTTCCACGTAAAAACGGTGTACTATAGATGTGTTTCTCAACCCAGTCATTTGGGGTGCCTTTGCCGTATTTTTCTTTAATGTCTGGTGTGGCTTTGGCGCGGCGGTATACCTCAGCGCCTTGCGTAAGTAAAGTCCAGATGCCTTCATTTTTTGGGCTATGCGGATCCTCGGGCGTGTCAGAGGCAACATGGTGTAACCTATGGATGGAAACCCACTCTGCAGTCTTCATGCCGGTAGTTAGATAAAGCCAAAAACGGAAAAAATGGGCCACGGCAGGGTGAAGGTCAAAGGCTCGATGAGCCTGGTTGCGATGTAGGTATAGACTCACGCATACCATCGTAATGTGCGTCATAACAAGAGTGTAGATAAGGTATCCATACCAAGGTAAATGCCATATTCCATAGATTAAATCGTACATAGTAAGCCTTTTCTGTCCTAAAATAGTCGCTCATTATACCATTAAATGCCACAATATGCTAGTTTTTTACTTGTAACACAGTTTATGAGGGTGGCCTGTGAGGGGGGGGGGGGGTGGATGTCGTAGATTTGAATACCGTATTTTCCTAATCACCTTGTGTTGATGGGGTCTAGAATAGGTTTTGTGAATAACTGATAATTTTTAATGAACATTATTTGGCATACAATAGGGGGGCATTAAGCTATTGTGCTTTGGACCTTAAAACTCTTGCGCGTATTTGCAGCATGATCTATTGATGGGTGTCGAAAATTCACAGGGCGCTATAAAGTCAAAGGTCGAATGCTTTTATGTTAGTTGGGCTAGACCATTACAGGGTTTTGGGGTGCATGTTTCTGTTGTGGCGAGCTTATTCCGTCTGCAAGGCGTTGCTGTTAAATATTGTCCCTCTAGTTTCCTTTTTCTATCCAATGGGGTATCCAAAAAAGTGTCTACTGTATCAATGTCATCTAGTATATCATGCGAGCTTAAATCACAGGGGTTGATATCACCCATAGCCGTAAGGCCAAAGCGGAATATAGCATTATCATGAAGTTCGGCGGTTAAACCCTCAGGAAATAATACTTCTGCTGTTATCTTTTTTATTATGTCATGGATGATGTTTTTTGCATTGTAAAAGTTTTGCTTGATAGCAATGTAGATATAGGCTTTAAAGAAGTGTATTTTTACTGTATTATTATCTGCAGCATTGTAGCTATCTAGAAGTTTAGTTAACGCTTCTGTTATATTATTTTCTGTAAAATTTTCACTTATTTCTTTTTGCATACCAAATTCCATACATCGGTCACTAAGTTCTCTTTTCTGAATGAGGGAATATAAAGTAGCATGAAAAGTAAACTTGTGTTCTTCACCAATTTCTTTAAATATCTTCAGGATAATTTCTTTGGCCTTGGTATAGTTATTAGCGAGAGCAAAAAGGATAAAGTGTATACATGCATTGCAATGCTCCCTGTTTTCTGAAAAATGTAAATACCTAAACATATTTGAATAATAGTGATTCAGGCAACCCATTACCTCTTCTTTAGATTTGTATACATTTAATTCTATACCAAATTTTAATAATTGCTTCTCATCTATATTATGTAGTTGATAAACAAAATATGGACGTTCTATCGTTTCTTTTATCTGATCGATGACGCCTCTGGTACTCAATAGGTCATTTTTGATTGCAAAGGCGATGAGTTTTGATAAATAAATATCTTTGGCCATGAAGTCGTTTTCTGATGGAATCAACGTAGGTGTCATTTCGAGTGCATTTCCTAAAGAGTACTTTCTCTTTCCTAGAATACATATATTGCCGGTGCGGATGGCTTCTATGGTCATTGGGTTCGAAGGATTAGGGTTTTCTTCGCTTATAAAATCTAGTGACGGTTTTGGATTATAGCGCTGGCCTTCAAAGGATACTTCTTTCATTTCTTTCTTGTATTCGTCCGCAAGCATTTTGTTATGGAGAACCTCTCTGGCAAAATTAAAATATCTTTCCGTCCTCTGTAATTCATTTCCGGTAAGATTTATATTTAAAGTTCCATTGTAAAACGCTTTTAGATTCTCGTTAA
>CACEWE010000072.1 GCA_902563055.1 uncultured Gammaproteobacteria bacterium
CAAGACTTACTTGTGCAATAGAAAAACAAGCCTCGACTATGAGGATTAATGCAGAACAAGGAAATTTATCAGGTGAAGTTGAATTACTCCCCATTCAACAACAATTCTTTGATAAGGTAGATCAGGGTATAATGCCTGCTTTTGATCATTACAACCAATCCTTTCTACTTCGCATTCCACAAATGGATCCTGCAACCATTAAAACAGCTATTGAAGATCTTATAGCCCACCATGACGCTCTTAGAATGCGCTACCATCAAACAAACAAAAAAAATAAGCGCTATAGCCAAAGCTATTTAGCTACTATCCAAACGCCTAAGCTTCATAACATGGATGTATCTGGCTTATCACAGAAACAAATAGCATCGCAATTAACCGCCTTACAAAGTCAACTTTCTATCTTTAAGGGGCCTCTATGGACAGTAGCCTATTTAACAGGCTATAGCGATAATAGTGCCCGTTTGTTTTTTGCTTTCCATCATCTCATCATTGATACCGTTTCTTGGCGTATTATTAAAGATGACCTACAAAGCTTAACCCAAGGAAAAACACTAGGTAAAAAAACCAGCAGTTATCGCCAATGGGTCAACACCGTTAAGCATTATGCCAACACCCATCAAGATCAAATCACTTATTGGCAAGAACAACTAAGTAGACTTCCAAATTACCCAGCCCATCAAAAAGTTGATCATGTTAATATGGAGCTTAAGCTTGATGCCTCTTTAACCGATCAGCTTCTAAGACAAGCTGGTGATGCCTATCACACCCAAGTAAATGATTTATTATTAACCGCATTGGCCTATGCACTCAAAGATGCACTTGGCGGTACTACACATGGTATTAGCCTAGAAGGACACGGCAGAGAACCCATAGATGACACCATTAATGTCGGCAATACGCTAGGCTGGTTTACCACCATCTTCCCTGTAAAACTGAACCTTAAAGATGCTATAGGAGATAGTATCAAGTCTATTAAAGAACAACTCCGCGCTATTCCTGATAAAGGCCTAGGGTTCTCTGCACTGAGCTGTTATAACAAAAAATCCAATCAAGCATTCTCTATGCAATCCTTACCTCCTATCGTATTTAACTATCTAGGTCAGTTTGATAGTAAAGAAACTGCAACTGCTAATGCGCATTGGTCATTTGCGACAGAATTATCCGGAGAAAGTGTTAATGCAAAAAACCAAAGTGATGATCTAATTAGTATCAATGGTGGAGTACACGATGGCTGCTTGCAATTTGCAATACACTCAAAATTGGATCAAAGCACTGCTAAAGCACTCAGTGCAGCCATGCAATATCATTTGCAACAGATCATCAAACACTGCCTTGCTCAAACTAAAAAAGGTATCAAAGCATTCACTCCAAGTGATTTCCCTGAAACTATACTCAAATCTCATTGGCTTGATGCTTTTCAAAAACAGGCCTATAAAAAGCAGCGTATTATCCAAGCTATTTATCCTGCCAATAGTTTACAACGTGGTTTTATTTATCATGCATTAGCGCAAGCAGATGATGATGCCTACTGCGTCCAATCTGTTATAGACTACCACTGCAAAGTAGATCTTCAATATTACCAGGATGCCTGGCAATACGTCTTTGATACTTACCCTGGTCTAAGAGCTGCCTTTAACTGGGAACATGAAATACAACAAATTATTTACCGCGATGTTCCCTTAAAGCTTGACTTTATAGATATCCGTAATACCAAGGATATAGCCAAAGCCATTATAAAACATCAAAAGCTGGAAAGAGCAAAGCCTTTTGATTTAAGCAGACCACCTTTATTACGTTTACTCTTACTACAATGTGGTGATAGTCACTATACCCTCATTAAAACTGAACACCACAGTATTAGTGATGGCTGGAGCGGGCCAGTTATGATGGCCTGCGTGCATCGCTATTATCAACAACTTGTCGATAAGAAGCCCATTCAACTACAGCAAGACCCAAGTTATCTTGAGGCACAACGTTACTATGTAAAACAAAAAGAATCTATTGCAGAATATTGGGATCAACAAGGTGATCACTTAGCTCAGTGCAATGATTTAAATCCAATGCTTAGTGTTCGAACTGATTTAAACCAACAGCGTCGTGTTGAGGAAAACAGCACAGTAAGCTGTAGCGTTAAGAAAAAACAATATCTAGCTTTACACCAACAAGTAAGAACGCTTGGTGTTACCATCAATACCGTTATTCAATTTGCTTGGCATAAATTAATACAGATCTATACCCAGGATGATAGCACTATTGTAGGCATGACCTTATCAGGACGTAATATTCCTATTGACGGCATTGAAGAGAGTGTTGGCTGTTATATCAATACCCTACCACTGAGCATTCACTGGAATAATGATGCAAGTATTGCAAGGCAATTACAAACAATCTTCACCCAAGTTATGGAGATTAATGAGCATGGCTTTAAGGACCTGGCCAGTTTACAAAAGGATGGCAATAGATTATTTCATAGCTTACTGATTTATGAGAACTACCCTATGGCAGAGGGAGAACATGATCCCGCAATCTCTCAAGCTATGTCTTACCGTTATGGGGTAGAAAAAGTCGACTACCCGTTAAGCCTCTTAGCATTTGATGATGAGCAACAAGTTAAACTTACTTTGTCCTATGATGCTAGCATTCTTAAAAAAGAAGATGCAAAGCAATTAATAAAACGGTTACAGATGATTATCAACACCGTCATAGAAAAACCCGAGCTT
>CACEWE010000073.1 GCA_902563055.1 uncultured Gammaproteobacteria bacterium
TTTGGCATTAAAGGTTTGGTGATTATCTACCGCATAGGGAAAAGGAATAAAAAGTGCAGCTTTGGCTTTATAGCTAATTTCGCTCACGCTCATGGCGCCACTTCTTGAAATAATAAAGTCAGCCCAGTCATAAGCCTGATTCATATCCTCTATATAGGCATTTACTTTAGCTTTAATACCGTACTTTTGATAAGCAGCTTTGGTGGCTTCAAGATGTTGCGCACCGCATTGATGCCAAATTTGATATTCAAGCCCGCGCTCTACAAGTGCCCATGCTTGGGGAATCACCTGGTTGAGCATGCGCGCTCCTTGTGAGCCCCCTAAGACTAAGCAGTGCATGGTGCTTGAGGATTTTTTTACAGGGCTTTGCGGTGCGTTTTGAAAGGCTGCTCGAATAGGATTGCCAATACAGTGCACCCTAGCACGATGCTTGAAGGGGTTTTGATAGGCAGATAAATTATGTTTGCTAATACGTGAAATAAGACTATTGGCCATGCCCGCTATAGCATTTTGTTCATGAAGCACAATCGGAATGCCTAAACACTTGGCCGCTAGCGCCGCAGGTACCGATACAAAACCACCCATGCTCACCAAAAGGGCGGGTCTGTGCCTTAAAAGTATTACTAGGGCTTGAGAAAAAGATCGTCCTAAAGAAAATGGTAGCGCTAATTTATGGGCACGGCTTTTGCCACGAAAACGCTGTGCGTTAATCCAATAGGCTTTAATACCGGCATTTGGAACAATACTTTGCTCTAGGCCATTGATTGAGCCCATCCAAGCGACACTTTTTTGATGTTTAATTTGCAGCTCTTGTGCAATTGCTAAGGCGGGGTATATATGGCCGCCTGTTCCACCGGCAGCAAACATCACATCAATTTTAGCCATCAAAATCTCCGATTTTAGTTTGATAATCAATGCGCATTAAAATGCCAACCACTAAGCAATTAAGCAGTAAAGAACTACCACCATAGCTCATAAACGGTAAGGTTAAACCCTTCGTGGGTAACAGGCCTAAATTAACACCAATATTAACAATCACCTGAAAACTCAGCCAAAAGGTAATGCCATATGCACACCAGGCCCCATAATAAAATTGCGCCTTTTGAGCACGACTGGCAATGTTCATCGCAAGGTACACAAAAGTACTATAAAGTCCCAGTACCACCAGTACCCCCACAAGGCCGAGCTCTTCGCCAATAATAGCAAAGATAAAATCTGTGTGCGCCTCCGGCAGAAAAAACATTTTCTGGATACTTTGACCTAAACCAAGCCCAAAAAATCCACCACGCCCAAAAGCAATCAGCGCTTGGGTAAGCTGATAGCCAGAACCATATTGGTGTTGCCAGGGATCTAAGAATCCAGTAAAACGTGCCAGGCGATAGGGCGAGAAAATCACGAGCATGGTCACTAAAAAGGCGCCAAGCAAGAGTAAAATAACAAACCAACGAATCCGTACCCCGGCCATAAACATCATGCCAAGCACACTGACAAATAAGACCACCGTGGCACCAAAATCTGGTTCCATTAACAGCAATAAGCCAATCATGGCTAAAATAGCTAAGGGTTTAATCACTTGTAAGAGACCGGTGGAAAGGGTTTCTTTATGGCGCATAAAATAGCTGCTCATATATAAAATGGTGCAGAGTTTAATAGCTTCAGATGCTTGGAGCGTAAAAGGACCAAGGCGCAGCCAACGTCTAGAGCCATTAACTACATGACCAATACCAGGTATCAGCACCACAAGCGCTAAAAAAAAAGCCAATAAGAGCCATAGCGGGCCAACTTGGCGCAGTTTTTCAATGGGCATGTTAAGGGCGCAAAAAAGCGCTATTAGACCCAGCGCAGCAAATAGCAGTTGCTTATTAAAAAAATACCACAGGCCTAAATGTTTATTCCAGGCAATAGGCATAGAGCTTGAAGCAACCATCACTAAGCCAATAGCCATAAGCGCCAAGGTAACATGCAGCAAGGGCATGTTGAGCTTAGAGCTGCGAGTTGGCGATAAAGAAAAAACCATGGTAAAGTGCGCATTACAAGATAATGGCACTATTATAAACATAAAGTTTTTTATATGCTATCAAAAGCGTGCTTTGGGTATAATAGTCCATTTAATCCGCACTGAAGGGGGTAGTGTTTTGATCCGTTCTGTCAGGCGGGGTAGAGGGTCTCTGGTTATTGAAAACGCTAGCACCTGAATATTAAGTAAGATCAATACATTCAGCTACTTTTGCTTCACTACTATCGCGCTTAGCAGAAGAACGAGGAGAACCAGAAGCAGTTTCGTTAGCAGCAGCAGACGAAGTAGGAGCAACGAGCAAACTATTTGAACCTCGAGGCAAAGCTGCGGTCTGTGCATGATGAAAAGGTCTACCATAACCATTAACAGGAACAAAGTAACCATTAGAATAATGAGGAGAAGCTGTAGCATCAGCATTATCTTGAGCCATAGCAGCATCTAGAGCCATAGCAGCATCTAGAGCCTTCTTAGCATTTTTACAAGCGATTCTTTCTTCTATTGCACGTAATTGTGCCTCATGTGTTTTTCTTTCTTCTTGCATTGCACGTAATTGTGCCTCATGTGTTTTTCTTAATTCTATAGCAAGTTTAGCATCCTTTTCATATCTCGCCTC
>CACEWE010000074.1 GCA_902563055.1 uncultured Gammaproteobacteria bacterium
AGTAAATTGAATTACTTTATATTTATCGCTACCGGAAATTTTTCCAGATGGGTCTACCAATGAAATATACTCGATTAATGCCAAAATAGGGTATTGTATGATGGGGTCATCAATAGCCGACAGTGCCTGAAAAACTTTACAAGAAGTTGGATCAGTTTTGGGCAAAATAAGATTTTGATTCGGCGTAACTTGCAGTCCATATAATGGATCAAAGGGATACCCCCCCGTATTAGAATTTTGAGAACATAAAGCACTCGTTGCAATTTGGGTTAAAGAATAATTAACCGGGCCTGATGGATAGCTATTTCCTGTATCATCAGGATCTGGAAAACTCTTCGCCAAAACTGGAAGCATACCCTTATCCCATCCTTCATTGTTGATGTCATCGTTAGAAAAGCCAAAGTTAGAGCAAGAAGTATCTCCTCCCTCATTGGAACATCCATTTAAATATATTCTACTGAGCTTTTTAACCCATAATGTGTTGTCAACTTTTATAGGAATAAAAACCCCCTGCCTAAAGTCTTGATCATTTACCTCAATGTTTAAATCTGCACTATAGTTAAATTTTTGATCTGGAACATACACGCCAGATCGTGTTGCATACATTAATGCAGCCTTTGTATTTGACTTAGATCCTACTCCAAGCTTCATTAAAGGAGAATAGATAAGCTCTGCATCATCAGATTTTATATTTTTTGCCTTTTCTGCTAAACGATTGTAACTGGCTTTCAACATTCTTTGAACAGTGAGATAGGATGACCCGGCATACCACCAACTGGTATCAAAACGAACGGCCTCCCGCTGTGGACAACAGGGAAGATCATTCTCTTCAACCCCTCCACAAAATTTATGTTTAAAAGCACCATTACAGTTTTCTTTTTTTATACAATAGATAAACTCCTCACTTTCAGGACAATCATCTGTGACGAGCATTGCTGGATCTTGAGGCCAATAATCCAATGGAATATAATGGTTGAGATCATCTTCCTTATTAAATACATAATTACCACTATCATCTTTCTTATAACACCCAAGGGCTGGATTAGGGCCTGTTCCTGCAAAATATACACCACTAAAACTCTGATCTTGAACCTCTGATTCAGGCTCTGTATCTGTACTAAAAGGAGGCATACTAGGACAAAAACCATCTGTTCCATTAACCTGAAAACCTTCATCTGCCTCTTGAATAAGATTATTCACTAGTTTCATAATTAACGGCTTTATATCACATTCTCCATAAGAATTCCCGTTACAAGCAATGGCTTCAACCATTTGCTGCGTATCAGGGTCCTTAGTGAGCTTAACATCAAGAGCATCTTGTATGTTATAGGAACCAATCTTATCCCGATAAGCATTAAGCATGTATAATTCCATACACCCAGGTTGTGAAGGGCTTAATGTCAACTCCCCGTCAGAAGTTTTATAGCATGCTTGCTCCCAACTTTCGCTATCAAGCGGACTCGTTTCTCCCCCAAAATTAAAATCAAAACCAGAAAAAGTAGTTTTATCGTCAGGATCTCTATCACCACTGCTACTATTTCCATCACACTCGCCAAATAATACCGCTTGATTTATTGTACTGCTCCAACAAGAGCCGTCACTGTCAATGCCTATATAATATTCTGGATATTTCTCAAACTGTAGCCATCTAAGATGGGATCCTGATGGTACTGTTTTTCCGTATACAAGGAACGATTTTCCACCATTTCCGTCTATGGTGAATTTGTAATTTGCCGCCATTGGATCCCCTATACTAAGGCTTGTATCTGGCACATCCTTACTAGGACTAGAATCTGGATCACTTGAATCATCTGTACCAGAATCGGGATCTGGATCATCCGTATATTGCTTAATGACTTCTTTCGTTAACAGAATATTCTGTGCGGCACTTACCCTGTAGCAATCTGCTTGCGTAGAAACTTCACCCGTATAAAAAACTGGAAGGATATCCGTTTTTATACTTTCTTTAAAAGCATCTAGTTTTGACGCCGCACTATCTTCCTTCTCCTGGATAATTTCTAAAGTTTGACCATTCTCTTGTAAGGTTCCAAAATATGTAACATCAGATGACTCAGGAGCTGTTGCAAACAAGCATAGAAAGAACTTTAAATTATCAATAAATACAGTATCATCTCTAACATTGATAATGTTTCCAGTTGCCATTCCCTCTCCTGGAGAATAAGTTTGATTTGCAAGATTCATCGTATGATAAAAAGGGGTGAAATCGTTAGTTATTTGATCATCATTACTGCTAAATAGTACATCTACTTTACTACCGCTCCATTTTTTTTCATCTGTTGTGGTATATTCAATAGATCTTGAAATATAATCTACTGAAGTATACACCAATGCTTTTTTTAATACGGCTTTATAGTTATTCACAAAACTACTAGGCAAAGTAGTTGAATAACCAATATTAATATTGGCAATGGTTTTTTGCCAAACACTAGTTGCCATTTGAATGCCAATTAATACGACATATAAAATTACAAATTGAATCAAACATAGGCCATTGTTTATTGGCACTGCAAGCATCGGCCCAATAACCAAACGGATGATATAAAAA
>CACEWE010000075.1 GCA_902563055.1 uncultured Gammaproteobacteria bacterium
CTATGGGGTTGATGTAACCCAGTATGTTGTAGCGCATATGATCCATAAAGATGAGACTTTGCATTAAGTATCTTTAAAGCAAGAAAATATGTATAGAGCATGCTTTTGGCGCTATCAGTCAAGAGCTTAAGGTGAATTTTTAAATTTAGTGGAGTATTTTATTACATTTAAAGCACAAAGACCTGAAGATATGTTATCTGACAAAGAAAACTTTTTTGAACGTGATGGTAAGAAGATTCGTAAGGGTACAATGGCAGCTGCAGTTACCAATGCAGATATATTTGAATCTGAAGCAGCAACAGAAGCTGAAAAAGCAGAAGCAATTAAAATACTTAAAGAATTAGCGCCAACACTCAATGCGTTTGGCTTGAATAAACATTTCTATTGGAGAAATAAAGCCTTACAAGCTATTTTTGATGACGTGGAAAAACAATAAGAAAAGAAAAACGAGCTCTAGCCTATGCCATGCGAGACAAAATTCTAAAGGCTTTCTGTAGTATAATAAGCTTTGCTATTGTTCTAGATTACAAATAATCTGTTATTAAGAAATATCAGAGGGTTTTGTATGTCTTTTAGGCCAAAAACAAGCGCTTTTTTTGATCGTACTGTAAAAACACGTCAAGATGCTTGGTGGGCACTGATAGTGGTTTCAATTAGCATTCTCAGGAAATCAGTCGCTGAAAAAGCAGGTGCTGCACAGTCATCGCTTTGCTCTATGATAAAGATAATGGTGGTGTGTTGAGCTCTCAAACGTACACCAAACACTGCAACACTTCGTCATGTCGTGCCAATACACATCCGGTATCCAATTATAAAATGCCAGATTAAATGGCAATTTACTATCCCATTAAGCCGAGGCGTTTATAATCATTCGATAAGGTATTTCGCGCAAAGCGCAGCTGTGTGACAATGAATGTAACGTAAGCACACCAACAACGGCAGCATAAGAATCGCAGTCAAAATGTAACTCACTTGATAGTGCTTTACATATTTACTATAATTAAGTTTTTTTGCAATAAAAAAACAATGAAGTAATCACCATGAAAAAGATATCCCGCACTGTCGCCGCTATTACTATGACTACCCTATTAACTGCTTCAGCTTTTGCCAACACAACACCTCTTAACCACCCCATTAATGGCACCTGGTGTTCGACAGGTGATAAAGATTCCTATCTGCTGTATGAGAATAATAAAAAGCCCGTTACCTTTACCAAAAACCAGATATGTTTCACCTTTAATGTTTTGCACACAGTCAATGGTACCGCAGTCGGTCGTTTTATTCAGACCCTGAAGAACACAACACTCAGCCATGACATAGCTCTCAACACGCCTGAAAAAGGCAGTCCTGATTATGTAACCGCCTACGATGTTGGCACATTTTCTTACATAAAACATAACCAACCCATGGTCGTTGCCGTGGATGCAATTGACGAATCCATCTTCCGCCTCTCCCTACATAGCGATCAATTACAAGGTACCGCTGAAGAAATAACCGACCATATACACTCACAAGAATCTGTATCCGGTGTGATCACACTTTCCAAAACCACAGCCACTATTCCTGAAGGCTTCAATGCGCACTGGGAGAAAATATACCAAGACAGTACAAGCAAAAAAAAAGTGAGTTCCTAATTAGCCTCTAATAACTCCCTTTATACAATGGCATGGTTCAGATCACCACTGAATCTCGCCAACCGGTTGTTTCTGCTGTCTTAGTACTTAAAGAATTTTGCGTCTTTTACAAAAAAAAACAAGGAAGCCATCACCATGAAGAAGATATTCGCACTGCGCAACACTTTTTAGAGCAGTTATCTACTCAGGGTGAGAGTATAAAATCTTTTTCTTTAAGGGATATTAAAATCCATATTGATGGTGGTATTGTAGTCCAGCGTTCTAAGTGCTTGGTGGATCTGGAATCCTATTTTATTTATCATTACGGTGAAGCCTATGGGGTTGATGTAACCCAGTATGTTGTGGCGCATATGATCCATAAAGATGAGACCTTGCATTAAGTATCTTTAAAGCAAGAAAATATGTATAGAACATGCTTTTGTCGCTATCAGTCAAGAGCTTAAGGTGAATTTTTAAATTTAGTGGAGTATTTTATGACATTTAAAGCACAAAGACCTGAAGATATGCTATCTGACACAGAAAACTTTTTTGAACGTGATGGTAAGAAGATTCGTAAGGGTGCAATGGCAGCTGCAGTTACCAATGCAGATATATTTGAATCTGAAGCAGTAACAGAAGCTGAAAAAGCAGAAGCAATTAAAATACTTAAAGAATTAGCGCCAACACTCATTGCGTTTGGCTTGAATAAACATTTCTATTGGAGAAATAAAGCGTTGCAAGCTATTTTTGATGATGCGGAAAAACAATAAGAAAAGCAAAAGGACATGATCCTTTTGCTATTTGCAAAAATTATTCTTAGTTTGTCATGATTTCAGAGCTTGTTACTTTATTTTATTGTAAATGAAGTTAGCC
>CACEWE010000076.1 GCA_902563055.1 uncultured Gammaproteobacteria bacterium
GCGACAAGGCCACTGGTTTATAGTTTTTTTCATTTAAAAAATATAATGATGTTATTTTTTATAGCTTATTTTTTTTGTGGAAAAATTACACATGCAAAAGATAATAATATCTATGTAACAGTTGTAAATAACAGTGATAGGCCCATTGTTTCATGTACTTGCGTTTATACTTGTGAGGTGATTGCCAAGCAGTTGGATGGGAATATCTTATTGCATAAAAATTTATATGAATATGATGATGATAACTATGATGGTTTTCCAAAGATTAAGGACGAGGCTGGATTAGAGCCAGGAAGCATGGCTCAGGCCTTGGGTTATTTATATAACGGGAGTAAGTTTATAGACAATGCTTATCCTAACCAGTGGTATCCAGAAGTTACACCTTTGTTCAACCGCCCAAAATTTGATGAAAGTCAGTCGAGAGGCTTAGGGGAGCAAACACTGCCGCTGAAGGTGGTCGGTGGAATACGAAATAAAAATGGACCTTATCTGTATAAGTATAAGTATTTTAATATGGGTTTTTCCATGAAGGCAGCTGGTGAGGCTAGGTGGAATGGTGTTAATAGTGCACCAGCAACGACTTATACAAGATATACGGTAGGAGACTATTTGGGTAATAATGCTATGCTTAGAACCTATGCTCCTTGGGGGATTTTTTTTGTAAAACCGCAGGAAAAAATAACTATTAAACTCAATAAATCGTTTTGTGATAAAGCAGGGTATACACCTAATAACTTAATGAAAAGACCAGAGAATAAGTATTATTACAGTTTTTTTCCATTTTTTGATATAAAAGCCAAGGGGGAATTAGCACAAAAACCGGATTTTTCAGAAGAACAGTATACAGATATGAATGAATTAGTATCGATAGGAAGCGATGGTGGATGGAGAAATAAAAATTTAAGTTTTAGTAGAGCCGAAGATCATTACCTTTTTATTCATAATGGCAGTTCTTTATCTAATACGGCACTTGTGGATTTTACAAAACCTATCTTAGAAAAAACTAGTGACACAAATTTTCCTGAGGCACTCAAAAATAAGTATATCAATGACGTTGTAGTAAATGTCGACTTAACGAACCTCCCTAATACAGATATATCGTACTCTTTATATGCACAGGATCCAGGGGAAGGTTTTTGTAGTTGGCAGGTATTACGAAATGAAGCAGGGCAGAGCTGTTCTAAGACACCAGGATGGCCCAATGGAGGTTTTAGGGACTGTGAAGTCGATTCGCTTGCACAGTCTAAGTATGTATTGTCAAAGGGATATACTCATACCTTTGCTATGGGTTATATAGTAGGAGGGAAAAGGGAGAGAATACAAAAATATTGGCCGAATGTTATACGTAAATTGTTGCCAAGGGCAAACGGGTTTAATTTTTGGTATATAGATTCAACGTCTTCCTCGGGAACCCACGGACGATTTAGGGGTTTGAAAACAGCATGTGGGGACAAAAATGGTAAACATGTAGAGAAGTGGGTGAAAGCATTGTTTGGGGACAATGCTAATGGTTGGTTCGATATAAAAGACGAAGACGGGTGTCAACATACTGGTGTCAATATGGGTAAGGAGAATGATGTTACGCGAATAGCGTGGTGTGCTGGATCTTATAAACATGGCGACAACAAGTCAAATCCAACTTTACTATCGCTTGCATCAAAGTATAAGGCTCATGAAGCTATGAATTATGATGATATTTATGGCAAGCACTACAGAAATTATTCTAGGTGTCTTCCAGCAAGTGACCAGCTTGACGATGCAAAAGCATATGTAAAGTATGTTAATCAGTCACCAAAGGCTGATGATAAGACTTTCATTTGGTTTGGGCTTGATCAAAAAGGAAGGCTATATTGTACTAATTGTGATCCTTTTATTAGTGATTATGCACATGACCGGAACCTACTTGCTTTTATAGTGAGTAGGACGGGTTGGAGTCCTGAAAGAGAAACAGATGACATTGTTGATGTTCAAGAGTTCATCCCTCCCTTTAGTGAAAAGAAGGGGGTTTTTGTGATAGATAAATATGGTAACAAACAATTTGTGTGTGGTGGAAAAGATACAATAGGTGGGGAGATCGTTTACAGAACCAGTTTATCAGATGTGCTAAGGTGCGCAGCTAATTCTGATGAATGCATATGGGGTTCAAAATTTAACGAAAGGTCAATTTCTTATAGAATGACAAAGGATAGAAAGTCCTTTTTTATAGGTGGGCAATGTGTTAAGGATGCAACGGGTGAGAAGTTAAAGATCGATTATTGTAAAAAATTGGGCGAATAAAAGTAAACGATATATTTTTTTAAAAGATGATGCGATAAACCTGAAATTTGATAAAAAACCCGCACAAGGCGCTACTTTCCTTTTGTTTTTGCTATTTCTTTTAGATGTGATCGCTTCTTGTTTTTTTTTGAAATATCAAGATTTA
>CACEWE010000077.1 GCA_902563055.1 uncultured Gammaproteobacteria bacterium
GTTTCTCAAACGCTTGGTTCTGCTAATGTATCCGTATCTTCTGCTTCTTCAGGTGCGCTCTCGAGTCAGGGATCTGATCAAGATCACATCTTCATAACAATTGTAAACAACAGTGATAGGCGCATTGTTTCATGTACTTGTATTTATACTTGTACAGTGATTGCCCAGCAGTTGGGGGGGAATATCTTATTATATAAGAATTTATATAAGTATGATGATGATACTTATAATGGTATAGATCTAGACAACGAACATGACAAGCCTGGAACTATGGCCCAGGCATTGGGGTATATGTATAATGGTGATAAGTTTACTCATGACTTTACTGACAAATGGTATCCGAAAATTATTCCTCGAGGGCAAAGTTCTGAATTTGGGGGGGTGCGTCATTATAAGACAGCTTATCTATTTAAGTATAAGCATTTTAATTTAGGCTTTTCCATGCGGGCTGCTGGTACCGTCAGGTGGCAAATTGGTGAGAAAAGAAGTTGTTCAAACGAAGTAAGTAAATATTCCGAAACCGGCATGAGCGATTGTGATCATTACGAGATTTCAAGGAAAGATGCAATGGATACTATAGCTGCAGAGGATCATACAAGATATACGGTAGGAGACTATTTGGGTAATAATGCTATGCTTAGAACTTATGCGCCATGGGGGATTTTTATTTTAAAGCCTCAGGAAAAAATAACCATTAAACTCAATAAATCGTTTTGTGAGAAAGCAGGGTATACACCTAATAACTTAATGATAAGACCAGATAAAACGTACTATTACAGTTTTTTTCCATTTTTTGATATAAATACCGTGTCAACAAATATAGTGGAAAATAAAAACAGCTTAGAAGGCTATACAACGCATAGTGAATTAGTATCGATATCAAGCAATGATGGATGGAGGAATAAAGAATTAAAATTTGGTAGGCCTGGTGCTCATTACCTAATTGTTCATAATGGCAGTTCTTTATCCACCTCAGGACTTATTGATTTTACAAACCCGATGGTATATAATACTGGCAATAGATTTTTTCCTGAGGCACTCGAAAATAAGTATATCAATGACGATGTAAATGTCGACTTAACGAACCTTTCTAATGCAGATATATCGTACTCTTTATATGCACAGGATAAGAGCAAAAAAAATTCCTTTTGTAGTTGGCAAGTATTACGAAATGAAGGGGGGGAGAAATGTTCTCAGACACCAGGATGGCCCAAGGGAGGTTTTAGAGGAGACTGCTATAGAGGAAACTGCAATACGGGAACGGAGTATTGTAGTCATAAAAATTTCCAGTCACGATTCTTACTAATAAAAGGTTATAATCTGCCATATGCTCAAGGAGGGAAATTTAAAGACATTAATTCTACGTTTGATCTTGAGAAGAATTCTTTTAAATTGCAATCCAATGATACGAATCTTCGGGGGAGGGGGCGTCATAATTGGCAGCACTTTTTAGGGAAGGAGGAACTTGCTAGTTATAGGAGGTTTGCGTATGATGATATAGAGAGTATAGATAGCGGTCCAGAAAATATTGTTGAGGAGATCGTTGATTTCTTTACGAGAGAAACACCCTTGCACAAAGTAAGTAGAACTGCTTTTTGTATGGACAGTTATGGAACTAGGCCAGCGGTACTAGCAGCATACGTGCACTATAAAAGTATGAATTTCGATCATAATGACTCCTATCAAATTAAAGATAGGAGTTATTGGCATAGTAGTTACTGTATTGATAAAGTCGAACAAAAAAATTTAAGCAGAAGATTTATAAACGCCACTCAAAATCGACAAAAGATGGAAGATGATACTAATAAGCATCTATATTTTTTCAAAAAGCATCTAAATGGAAGATTTAGCTGTATAAATTGTAAATTTTATGCATCTGATGGTCATGAAACTCGTGATTTTGGTAGTGGTCCTAGAAGTGGTATTACTGAAGGGGTTACATATTGGAACCAAGGAGATAATAAATGGGTGGTAGAACAGGATGACCCCCAGGGCCTTGCTTGTAAAAATAAAGGTAAAGATTTGCTTATAAGCCCCTCTGACCCTAATGACACGCTAGTGGTAGGCGGCAAGGGCGAATTTTTCCAGAGGAGTTCATGTAGAGATGAGAACTTTGACATAGTTGAGGAGTGCTATCCAGATCCAGAGCTTCCGTAAGTATAGACGTGCCATTTAGTCATATGCCAGGTGATTGTAGCGTTTTAAAAATAATGAAATCAGAGGCAGTGGAGAAGGCCTTGGAAGGTTTGTTTGCTTTAATGGCGTAACCTATAAAGTGCTGGCGGTGCAAGGTATAAATGTGTTCCTTTCGCTGCTACGTATGTTAATCTGAGAGTGGATCTAAGACATACCATAGAGCTTATGCAACAACAAGAATCCATTCCAAAAAGTCGGATTGAATTTCAAATG
>CACEWE010000078.1 GCA_902563055.1 uncultured Gammaproteobacteria bacterium
TTAATTCTGTTAATATATTGGGTGTTTTTTATGGTGAAATATGGGGTTTTAATATGACAATAGACGAAATAATGGAAATTTTTAAGAGGGGTGCTTACTACTACGGAAAAGGGTGGGATGAATTGGAAACAGCAGAAAAATCTGGTTTAGTAATAATAGAAGATTTGGGCTCAGAAATACAAGAACAGCTATTAGCCTTGGCCGTTATGCACGGAAAAGAAACATATCCAAAGTCTATATTTGATAGATTGATAAAAAAAAGTGTAAAGGGCACAGCTGCTCTTGAAAATGCAGTTCGATTCCATTCTAGAAAATATTCTACTAGAAAATATTCTAATAAAACAGATCTAATAGAGCAATTGGTTAAAAGTGGATTAGATTTGAATGAACGCTTAGAAGGAGATGATACATTTCTTAAACTAGTTCTTAAAACAAGCAAAGTAGATTTAAAAATATTATTGCTTTTTCTACAAAGTGGTGCTGTTGTGAATGATGATCTAATTTTTCATTACCCTTATGGTAGATATCGTGATCAGAGAATATATGATGGAATAAAAGAGTTATTAAAAGCATATAAAAAAAATGACCAGGAAGCCATTGATGCAAATACACATATTATTGAAGGCTTAATAGCGGAACAAGAGGAAAAGGAACGACAAGAGGCTCAAAGAGAACAAAAACTTAAAGAAGAGGCTGATGCAAGAGATAAAGCAAAGATGGAGATGGGAGTATATTATACTTCTTACGTAAGAGATCAAGTAGCTACCGGAGATTTTAATACATTAATTTCTTCATTGGAGGGAGGAAAACTGACTTGGGAAGGGATTTTTGGTTCGAATATAATAGTAGATATTCTTTCTCCTACGTACGATAAAATTGATGGAAGTAAGCTTGCGGATTTTTGTATGCTAGTTGATGAGGGAGGGTTCAGCGAACTTCAATGTAGTGATGAACCAGGCATAGAGGGGCTCGGTTGGGCTAGGTATTGTAGCTTACTCTTTAGTTGGAATAGTTATTCTAGCTTATCAAAAAAGCTGGAATCTTTGTCAGGTGATGAATTACGCAGTTTTTTTAATACCATTAATCGAAATGATATATGCATGCAACCATTTTCATGGATTCCTTCTTTTTTTAATGATTATTGGACAATGACACGTAACGAGGGGCTTCCAAGGTTATTAACATTCATAGAAAAAATAACAGATGAAGATGCGAAAAACATATTATGCGAGCTTATGGGAATCCACGACCCTGATAAATTAAGTTTCCATGTTGATTTTACTCGTGATTTTCTTAAAAGAGATCATTATATTAGCGAAAAAACCAGCAGTGAATTGAGTAAGAAACTCAAATTTAAACTTGATGTTGAAGAGCTTAATGATACGGTTAGCGTAGATTCCATCAAAGATTTTGCTAAAAGGATAGGGATTAAAGTTGAAGATATTACGGTTATGTATAATAAGCCTAAAAAACTAGAGATTGGTAAATATTATATTACGGAAATGTGCGGCGGTAGTGCGTTTGACTATCAACACTGTATGGTATTAATAGAATGTAAAAATCAGAAAGAAAAACTAGGCAGCTATAGAGTGTTGGGTCTCTTTGTCTCTAGTTATGGTAGGCCATATATTTGTTCACCTTTGCTCATAGATAGCTTATCTAAAGAACAATTACGTGATTTAGAAATACCTTATCAGCGAGAGATATCGATGTATGAGCAAGCCGGCCATATAGGTCTGCTCGGCGATATATTAAGGTCTACGATGGATACGGTTTGTCCAGAAAGTGAAATACAAGCTTTTAATAAAGCGAAAGAATTTTTAGCTGAGATGCGCTCTGATGATCTATTGGAAAGTGATTCTAATGAGTGCACAATTCCTGAACCATGTCAAAAACGTGTAAAAATCAAAAATCATATGGGAACATTTATTGGTATGATTACGCAATTTAACGGTACTCCTGACATGAAAAGTGCAGAGTTGACAATGAGATATGATATTTATGAACCTCCAAGTGAAGAGGAACTTAGGAAAGAAGTAGATGCATTTCAAGAAACAATTAGACGTAAGATTAAAGGTTACGTAGAAGGGAATCTTGCTGAATTTGTTCTTTCATCTCTGAGTGAGTTTACAATAGAGCCAAAAAAAACTTTTGTTAAAGTGGATAAAGATGTATTCTGTGCCAGCGGTGCCAGCGGTGCCAGCGGTGGCGGCGGTGGCGGCGGTGGCGGCGGTGGTGGCAGTTCATCAGGCTCAGTCGAATCACCCCGTGGCAGCGCTGAAGGTGCGTCAAGCTCAGCTAAAAAGGCTTTATTAATGAGCCCAGCCGCATCTAGTGATG
>CACEWE010000079.1 GCA_902563055.1 uncultured Gammaproteobacteria bacterium
ATTCATTTCAAAATTACTAATTTTTTTTTGCGTCGTGCTATCGGAAGTTTTACCAGATGGATCCACCATTGAAATATACTCGATTAATGCCAAAATTGGGTATTGTATGATGGGGTCATCAATAGCCGATAGTGCCTGAAAAACTTTACAAGAAGTTAGATCAGTTTCAGGCCTAATCAGATTTTGCTGCTCTGAAATTTCTAGTATACCATCACTATCAAAATAGTAACCCCCATCCAATTCACTTTCAGAACATAAATGAAGCTTAGCAAGTTGCGATAAAGAGTAATTCACTGCGCCGATTGGAAAGCAATCCTTGCCTTCAGGGCAGGCATCAGGTGCTTGAGGGAAATTCTTATTTACATCTTCCGTAAAACGCTCCACAAATTTATCACGCTTGTCACGATCAAGAGAAAAGCTATAGTTAGAGCAAGCATAAATTGTTTTATTAACATCTACTTTTCCACATCCATTTAAATATATTCTACTGAGCTTTTGCAACCACAAATCTTCATCAATCTCCACTTCAACAAAAACACCCTCTCTCAGACCGTTATCCACTATAGGAATATGTAAATTTGCAACATATCCGAAACTACGCCCACCTCGTACGGTGGATCCATCTCTTAAAGTTGAATTAGCAGGCCCAATACGAGGTTCTAAATATATTGCTGCTGCATATGTTACCGTATTACTCTCACTCCCAATCTTCACCAAAGGAAAATTAGGAATTTCTTCTTCGATCTTTATGGTTTTTGCCTTACGTATTAAACGATTGTAACTTGCTTTTAACATTCTTTGAACGGTCAAATAAGAGGATCCAGCATACCACCAACTGGTATCAAAGCGCACACCCTCACGCTTCTGACAAAATGCATTCTCTCCCTGACAATTTTCTTTTTTGATACAATATATACCCTCATCCGCACGAGAGCACGTATCAGTTATAACCATTGCCGGATCTTTAGGCCAGAAATCTAAAGGCACATAATGTAACTTATCATTTTTTTGTTCAAGCACATACTTATAATCAGCATCTTTTTTGTAGCACCCAAGCGCGGGGTTCGGGCCTGTTCCTGCAAAATACACACCACTAAAGCTCTGCTTTTGAACTTCTGATTCTGGATTGTCGCCTATAGGAACAGGAGGCATACTAGGACAAAAACCATTTGTTCCATCAACCTTAAAGCCTTCATCTGCCTCTTGAATAAGATTATTCACTAATTTCATAATTAACGGCTTTATATCACATTCCCCATAAGAACCATCGCTACAGGCAATGGTTTTAGGGTCAAGAGCGTTTTGTATTTTATAATCACCAATACGCTTACCAGGATTAAGCATATATAATTCCATACAACCTGAATGTGTGGGGCTTAATCTCTCATCATTAAAGCATGCTTCCTCCCATCCTTCGTTTAAAAGCCTAACATCTCCCCCAAAATTAAAATCAAACCCCGACAGTGAGGTGCTTTCAAGTTCATCACTGCTTTGGATCTTGCTATTGCCATCACACTGTGCAAATATAATATGCTCTGGAATTGGATTCGTGTATATAGGGTTCCCACTCTGACGATCTATACGCTTACCCCCCCAACAATGACCATCCGAATTACTACCTTCACTGTCTATGCCTATGTAATAGGACGGGAAATCCTTAAACTGTAACCATGCAAAATGTGTATCATTTCTCTTAGTAAATTTCCCATATACAACAAACTCCCTCCCATTTCCTTCTATGGTATAAGCCAAATCTGGGCCCATTGGAAACCTTTTCAACTTATCTTCTGATTTCACAATTACATTACTCACCATATTATCAGTTTTATAGCAATCTTCTTTTCCCGTTAAACCCTTTGGGTTAGTATAAAAAACACTTAGTATATTTTCCCTTAAGAATGCTTTTAAAGTTTCTAGTGAACCGGCCGGCTCTTGATGATTGTATGTAATGTCTGCCAAGGGAAACGAATTATTAACCGTAAAGCTACCAGTAGCTCCATACCTACCGTCACGCTCACCATAAACAAACAAGCAAACAAAGTACTTCAAATCTTCCTTAAATATTTCTTTTCGAGTACTAATAGTTTTCCCAACCCCTAACCCCCCATCCGGGGAATAAGATTGATTTGCAATCTCCATAGTATGATAGAAGGGAGTAAAGCTCTCAAAATTATCACTTTTACTAAATAATACATCATCAACTTTCTCCCACTCCCAAACTGACCCACCCCCTTCAGAACTAGGATCTTCCTTAGTATATTTCACAGAACGAGAGATATAGTCTGCTGCGCTATAAACCAATGCTTTTTTTAATGCAGCTTTATAGTTATT
>CACEWE010000080.1 GCA_902563055.1 uncultured Gammaproteobacteria bacterium
TCTTAAAAATAAGGAATTTGAACTAGTAAAAGTGTTTAATCAAGAAAAAGATAATCTAAAACAAATGGTTCTTATTCACCCAGGAGGGGAAGGTTGTGAAGGCTATAGTCCTTTGATAGATTTAAAGAAAGATTATACCTACATAACTATTGATAACTTTAATCTAAATGTTCACAGTGCTATTAGTTGCTTATCTAGCTTAGCGAGACATTATATTGCTAGCCTTAAGTTAAATAGCAAAGCACGCAAGTGGTTTAACCATAAACCTTTGCATATACTAGGTTGGAGTCTCGGTGGACATATTGCCCTAGAAATGGCTCACCAAATGGAACTACAAGGTTATAATAATATTAAGGTAACATTACTTGATAGCTTTGTACCAGTTAAACCAAAAAGAACAACACAAAAAGAGCTTGAAAAAGCCATAAAAAACACAAAGGATCGTTTAAATAAAGAAGGAATGCATCCAACAATAATTGAAAAGCACCTTAAACTTTTTCCAATTGAAGATACAATATGCTCCACCCCATTAAGCGCACAACTAAAAACAACGCACGTGCAACTTTTTCAGGCTACAGATCAGACAAAAGGAGAGGATAGGGGAATGAGTCTCCAACAACAAATAGAAAGTCTACAATTTCATTGCAAAAAAGAAATACAAGTTATAACTTGCCCATGCAATCACTTTGATATAGTTAAGTATATTGCATCTGAGCCCTCTTTATACAAAAAAGTTTGGGCCTTTATGGAAAAAACCCCTGTTTTAGATTAATACTATCTATAGCACACAAGCATACGCTAATATAAATCATGTGATATAAACCATGGTGATTTAATTCTCTTGATCAAAAACAGTGGTCAAAAAAGTCCAAATCCTTTAATTTTAATATTTTGTTTTCGAACGATCAACCGACAAAAAACAGCAGCATAGATTTCCGTAAGGATTTGTGCATATATTGCCCCTATATAAGAATACTGCTTAACTAGGAAATAAGATAGAATCAATAAAACAAGAGCCTCAGTTAATGATACTTTATAAAGTTTTTTGTTCATATCGTTATAAAGGCAAATATGCTCAAACAATAAAAGACTTGGGGCAAAACAAATATATACCAAGTAAAGAATAATACACTCTAGAGCGTAAGGGAAGTTGATATTATATGAATTAAATATAAAACCCTTAAAAATGAAGATAAATAACAAACTCAGCATAAGCCAAATACAGCTATATATCATCCTCTTATTTACTAACTTTTGTAGTACTGCACATTTGCTCTTATTCTTTATTCCTGATAAATATGGAATTATTTGTCTAGTTAGAGCAATTGGAACCACGCTTCCAATGCTAGCTATAAAGCATATGATCATAAAATAGCTTAATGTCTTTTCATGAGGATCTACCCATTCAAGTATTATCAGCGTTATAATATGCGGGAAACCAATCATAATTTGATTAACCACAAGAGAAAAACCTTCAAGCAAATAGCTCTTAGATTCTTTATTAGATACTTTAGATGATATCAATTTTTCAACCTGAATCTTCTTTTCCTTGATGAAAAAGAAACTAATACATAGCCCCTGGAAAAGCACCAAAAAAATCATACTACCGCCGATAATTAATAGCAAATGGTCATGCATCAAGGCTTCAGTAAAAAAACCTATCAAAGTTATAAAAAGGATCAAAAGATAGGTTAAACTTGGCGGACTTGTAAGTTGTGAGAGAAATGGATGTTTGTGGGCAGTTAAAAAGCTACTATTCCACATAATAAACATAGCAAAAGGAAGAAGATACATAACATCAAGCACAATGTGATAACTACGATAACAAGCATCTGTTTCGCAAAACTCTGACCCAAATATAAACCAACGCACTGCATAGATTAGTAATAATAATAGGGAAATGATCACGCATGACTTCAGAAGAGTCACAATATTCCAATTAAGAAATTGATGTTTTTGTGTTTCATTCTCGAGCAAAGGGATGTTTTTTATCAATAAGGATGTAGTGCCCACTAAAAAAACAGGGCAAATAAAAAATAAAATATAAATCGTAATAGTATAATCTGAATAAAGCACATTGCCTAATTTAAATACAAGATAAGCATTAGCCGCATTAATAAAAAAATAAGATACAAGCCCTAATATTGTCTGTAAAAAAAGTTGACGGTAAAAATTCTTATCTATTGGGTTTTCCATGTTTTTTTTCAGCTATAATGCGATCTCTTATAATAGTCACCAGTAGCTAAAAACACAAGAGCATCATCAATAAAAACTTATACGGCACTCCAAGCTATACGTATAGCTTA
>CACEWE010000081.1 GCA_902563055.1 uncultured Gammaproteobacteria bacterium
CGTGAAATTAAAAGTACGCACAATGATGTTTTCTAAAAAACACCGTCTCGAACCAGCTTTATCTTCTCCTCTTAAGCCATTAGGTGCTGTTGATATTGTTTAACTATCATTCACTGCTATGTTGATTTAATGGCTGGATGTTAATCCCACACCTGTTTAATGCAATCAAGCTGCAGCTTTGCCACATGGATTAAAAATGCTTCTTGGCTGCTACTTTCTTGCTTAAGCGCTTTATAGTCAATTGCAGCAATCGCTTTGCCTATATCAATAAGTTTAGGATGAAGATCAGGGTGGAGCGTATCTTTTTTATAAGTAGCTAAATGGCCCCAGCAGCTGCATAAAAACTCTAAGCCTTGATGCTCTGGCGTTTTACTATGCAAAGAAAGTGCTTTGACCAGTGCGAGTATATCTTGATAGGATCTAGCCATTTGATTGATAGCAACTCCATAATAATGATTGGCTAAATGGGCATACTGTTTGGTTTTTTTATCTGCCTTCTCAAAAACTGCGGGTATGTCTTTTAAACCATGACACAAAAATGCATATACCATGGTGTCATCATCACAAAGAGATTTGGCATAGGCTGCTTGTGTAATGTGTGCTTTTGTAAGCCCAGGATAAAGGGTGTCCAGTGCACCAAGCTTTTGCAGGCAGTTGAAGTAGCGCTCAAGATGGGTGCTTTCTAAAGCACGTTTTGTTTCATACCAAACCCGTTCAAGACTAAGCGCGCTTAAGAGCTTTTGATCGGTCATTTGTTGCATCAGTTCAAACGTTTCAGGAGCAATATGAAAATCAAAATCACCTAATTGGGCTAAAAATCGTGCAACGCGCAGTACGCGTAAGGGGTCTTCACTAAAAGCGTCGCTTACATGGCGTAAACAACGCGCTTGGATATCCTTTTGACCGCCATAGGGGTCAATAAGCGTACCGTCATTGTTTTGAGCAATGGCGTTTACAGTAAGATCACGGCGCTTTAAATCCATCTCAAGGCTTACTTGGGGGTTAAAGTCACAGATGAAATCAGTATGGGCCTGGCCGATTTTTTTTTCCGTACGAGCTAGCGCATATTCACAGTGGGTTTTTGGGTGTAGGAAAACTGGAAAACCTTTACCTACTTGTAAAAACCCTTCATCTCTTAGGGTTTGATCGCTCGCGCCCACGACTACATAATCGCGATCGCTTATATCAAGGCCAAGAAGTTGATCGCGTACCGCACCGCCAACTAAATAAATACTGTATTTGGATGATGACTTGGCCATGCTATAAATTCTCTTTCTATTTGTAAGGAACTGTGCTACATTGAGCCCACGCAAAATAGTGCCATATTTTTTCTATAGATGCAAACCATATCCTTTAAAAAAACATATATACGCCTTCTCTCTTATGTAAAACCATTTTGGTATTTATTTTTAATAGCAGCCATTGGTAATATTTTATATGCTGGAGCAGATACTTCTGTTACGTATATGCTTAAACCACTGGTGGATAAAGGTTTTAATCCACAAAATCAAGATTTTGAATTCTTACATCGTTTGCCTTTTTATATCCTCATACTTTTTGTTGCGCGAGGTGCCGGATCCTTTGCTGGAGGCTATGCAATGGGTTGGATTGGCCGTAAGGTAGTGCAACTGTTTCGCTGTGAGATCTATCGAAAACTCTTAGTGCTGCCAGCACATTTTTACGACAAAGCGGCAAGAGGGCGCTTGCTAAGCAAATTAACCTTTAATGTTGATCAGGTTACTGCAGCAACCAATGATGCAGTTACAACCATCGTCCGTGAAGGTGCAACGACCATTGGTCTAATGGGTTTGATGATATGGGTGAATTGGAAGCTTTTTCTCATTGTTCTGTGCATTGCACCTGCAATGCTTATGATTGTTAAAGTTGCAACCAAGCGCTTTCGGGTGCTTTCAAGACGTATACAAAATGTGATGGCGGATGTGAATCATATTGCCGAAGAATCCATTAATGCCTATCAAGAAATTCGAATTTATCATGCTAGAGAACAACGCCAACAAACCTTTGATGAGGCCAATAACTATAACTTTAAGCAGGGCATGAAATTAGTCTTTGCCGATTCGCTTAATAATCCACTGGTGCAATTTTTTGGAGCGCTTGCCCTCGCATTAGTAATATATATTGCAGTGCCTATTCATAAAGACCTTCCGATGATGAGTGGCGGTGATTTTGCGATGATGATTGGTGCG
>CACEWE010000082.1 GCA_902563055.1 uncultured Gammaproteobacteria bacterium
CTGGCCTTTCTAAGCATAAAATATTGAGCAAGTATTCTAAAGGATACTAATTTTGTTAGATTCTAACTTAAGGGTTAATATCCCTTCTGGACTGTTGGCCACCATGTCCAAATGCTTTTCAAGTAATTTAGTCGGCCTTTTTTTTAGCAATATAAAAAGAGGTAGCCCCATAATACATAAGTGCATGAACCATACCAATGTGGCCACGCTCTGCAGCAACTCTTAATCAACATCCTCTATCGGACCATATTGGGGGTCTTTATCACCTGCTTAATTAGGTTTTATCCATGCATCAGGGACAATACTTTTAAAACTCTCGATACCTTTTTCTGACCATGAGCGTAATAATAATGCGGATGTTCTCTCTTCACCCTTTTCTGCAGCAATCATTAATGGGAGCTCCCCTGTATCATCAGCTTTTTTATTGATACCTGCATCTGCATTTATAAGAGTCTTAACAATAGCAAGATTACCATCGTCAGCTTCTTTTCCTTCAATATTTTTCATAATTATATCCTATTTATTTATTTATTTATTTATTTATAAAAACCAGGTAAATTATATTAAAAAAAAACACAAAGTCAAGATAATTTTTATGACAATTATATAAATATATACAACATAAAACCCAACATAAATTTTTACTAAGAATACCGCCAAGCCAATATAAGCTTTTGGACTTAAGGCCAAAAGGCGCTCTTTATGCGCTTGTGGCACTTTTGAATGAAGAATAAATTCTTTTAATAAAGCTTCATCAATAGATTTATTACGCGTAAAAGCCTTAAGCTGCTCATAAGCATCTATAGAACACAAATTTCAATAGATAGAAATAAAAACCAAAACAGACATTTCAATACTATCACTATGAATTTACAAAGGTGCTGCTTTAGCGAATGCGCTAAAGCTTGCTTTAAAAGCAATAAGGAAAGACCAGTTCTTTGCACAAAAGCTGCCTTCACTGGCCTTTCTAAGCATAAAATATTGAGCAAGTATTCTAAAGGATACTAATTTTGTTAGATTCTAACTTAAGGGTTAATATCCCTTCTGGACTGTTGGCCACCATGTCCAAATGCTTTTCAAGTAATTTAGTCGGCCTTTTTTTTAGCAATATAAAAAGGGGTAGCCCCATAATACATATGTGCATGAACCATACCAATGTGGCCACGCTCTGCAGCAACTCTTAATCAACTAGCTCATAACTTTCGGATGTTCTCTCTTAAGCATTTATAAGCTTTTCAACTATTTCAATACAACCCTTTTCTGCGGCCATCCTTAATGGGGTAGCTTCATGATTATCTGATTGTTTGGTATCTGCACCTGCATTTATAAGAGTATTAACAATATCAAGAGGAACCTCTTGTGCAGCAGTACATAACGGGGTAGTTCCAGTATTTGTATCTTGATTGATAGGGGAGAGTTCTATTGCCTTACAATTTTGATTTTTATCTTCCATTATTTTCTCCTATATATTTATTTATAAAAACCAGGTAAACTATATCAAAAAAAAACACAAAGTCAAGATAACTTTTATGATAATTATATAAATATATAGAACATAAAACCCAACTTAAATTTTTGCTAAGGATACCGCCAAGCCAATATAAGCTTTTGAACTTAAGGCCAAAAGGCACTCTTTATGTGCTTGTGGCACATCCAAATGCAGAATAAATTCTTTTAACAAAGCTTCATCAATAGATTTATTACGCGTAAAAGCCTTAAGCTGCTCATAAGCAGCTATAGAACACAAATATCTATAGATAGAAATAAAAACCAAAACAGACATTTCAATACTATCACTATTAATTTACAAAGGTGCTGCTTTAGCGGATGCGCTAAAGCTTGCTTTACAAGCAATAAGGAAAGACCAGTTCTTTACACAAAAACTGCCTTCACTGGCCTTTCTAAGCCATATAATATTTTATAGGCCTTTCAAAGCCATATAATATTTTATAGGCTTTTCAACTAATTCAGGACCCTGTTGTGCAGCAGTATATAACGGGGTAGTTCCATCACTAAAAGAATCTAGATTTAATTTTGCATTGTTAGTTGCAAGCAACTTAACTATGAATGAGTAATCCTGATATGTGGCCATCTTTTTAACTATGAATGAGTAACCCTGATATGTGGCCATCTTTTTTGCGTCGTTACTTTTAAGAGACTCAAATGGGGTAGTTCCA
>CACEWE010000083.1 GCA_902563055.1 uncultured Gammaproteobacteria bacterium
TAACTGATGTATGGTTTTATCTTTAGGGTAGGGAGCTTCGGTTTGGTTCCAGTCATATACGATGGTTTGGTATTCTTTATCAGATAGTAAGCTTATTTTTTGTAATGGCCTGTTTAGAATTAATTCTTGCGAAGAAAATAAATGTAGCAGGGCCTTTGCAAAGGACTTAACAATTCCTATATTATAAAATTTCTCATTGGAAGAAATATTGATTTTTTTTCTTGGCTTGTCAATGTGTATGCAGAAATCTGAACTATAATTGTTTTCGATACTTTCTGTTTTATCATCAATAATAAGGAGAACTTTTTCTAATTCTTTGTTGAAATCAGAAATGTTTAATCTATGGGGTAAGTCAAATGAATATGGAAAAAGAGATTGAATTTTTTCAAGCTTTGAGGTAATGAGATTCTTAAAATTCGTAAAGCTATTTTGCATATCAATATCAATAGACCATGGGATAATATTCCTAAAAAAATTAATTTCTTTAGGTGTGTTTATATCTAAGTATGTATTGATAATGCCAAAGCTTACGTTTTTATGATCGAAAAATGATGAAAGAAGGAAACTAGTGCAGGCAACTATAGTTTGGTTGTCTATCTCGCTAGGGAAGGAGCATGAAAAACTTTTCTGTGTGTTTTTTGAAGGCCTATTAATAGCAAATTTTTTTGCAATTGAATGAAACTGTAATAAATTTTTTTCCCAAAACCATTCATTCTTTTTATTATAGGAAAGATATTTTGAAATATTATCTATAGACTTTTGCGGAGGTAGCTTAATAGTGTGAGAAGTTTTAAAAATGGTACACAGTGTTGTAATGTCCATATCTAAAGCAATGCCTGTATCGGTTGTTAGCTCTAATATTTGGACGACACCATCTGAGCACGCGATTTCTATTTTATCGGATACGGAAATTATTTGACCTGGACACAATTTTTTCTTTGAGTATTTGACAACGGAAGCAGAAGTAATAATGAAGTTTTGATTGGCGTGATGGATTAAAGGGCTATAAAAAGTATTATTTTTTAATTGGCAGGCTCTTATCAATGCATCAATTTTGCTACTTGGACTATTGAAATCGACAAAGCCTATATTGGGTAAAATATCATTATATTGAAAGAAGGTTCGATCGCTATGGTTTTGTGGCTTTGGGCAAAGCTTATTTTCTTGGATGTCTTTTATAAGGGATTTAAAGGTTTTATAACCATCTTCAGCACATTGCTGTAAGATATCTTGGGCAGTCATATGCTTATCAAGTGGAAATTTTTCTTGCTTTATAATATTTCCATTATCAATACCTTGATTAATAACATGCCAAGTTGATCCATAGTGTTTCTCATTATGAAGAATTGCCCAACACCAAGCATTCATTCCCGCATATTTTGGAAGTGGCCCAGCATGATAATTGATGGCCATTTTATAGGCTTGTTCTATAAAAGAAGGGGGTAAAAGATATGAATTTACTATTGAGAAAATAAAATCACAATTATATTTGCATTCACGATAGTGTGAAAAAGTTTCGATATTAAGGGAATAAAGATAAGCTTTTAGGGTATCATCTTCTGTTATAACCGCTTTTATACGATAACCACTATGCATCCAAGTGGTGATGCACTCTTTTAATAAAGATGTAGATCCAATAAAGATGGCATCGCAAACTTTAGTCATACTAAAAGGGCTCCATTATTTGTCTTAGACGAGAAATATCCAAATGACCACTGAGGGTTTGATCTAATACCATATTATAATCACTGCGTTTTGGATTAATTTGGTATTCTATCCAGAAGGATTTTGAATAGGGCGATAATGGAATATGAAACCGCAAGCTTACTCCCCCCCCCCCTTGGTATAGTCTGCTATGGATCAAAATTATAGTAGCTAGAGAATCGTGTGTTGACAAGAGCGTCATAAAGTTTATTTATTGTTTGGACACTTTGGCCTTTTCTAGCTAGGGTGCGATACGTTGCTGTTGCCAATTGCCATGAATTTTGGTGTATTTGAATCGATCATGCAG